>JACRCB010000009.1 GCA_016219165.1 Deltaproteobacteria bacterium
CGGCATGAAAGACATCTACGGCGAACTCACGAAAGACCTCTCCACGCCGGAAAAATTCGACCGCTATAAAGAAGGACTCGCCGCAAGGGCAATCGAGGACCTTAAAATATGGGACAGTTCCCCGTGCCGGACATGCCATAAAGATCCGAAACCCACATCCGTATCCGGGCAGAACTCGCACATGCTCCTTAAAGAAGGCCGAAAGACCTGTGTTGACTGCCACAGGCAACTCCACTATAAACCACCCCGGTAATACCACGGCCCCGACAGGACTGCCGGGCCCGGAAAGATATTTATGTTGAACCCGTCAGGAAGGCCGAGGAAAAGCTTGCCCAGTAATTGACACCGGGAAGGAGGAAGCAGAAAAATATGGGATGTATTGTCCCTATTTTTTACTAGGCAACTGAAAAAACCGTGGAGGTGAGTTATGAAAAGTAGCAAATGTAGGTTTACTTGGTTTATTGTAGCGGCCACTGTGGCTGTCTTTTTCGGTCTTGCCGTAAGAAACGCATCAGCAGGTGACCCTGTCCCCGGAATCGACATTTCACTTGAGGAGATACCTGGCGGGATTGTCACCAAAGGCGTCACCGGTGCTGACGGCGTGGCAAGATTTCCGGGATTGGCGACTGGCACTTATCGCGTCGTATTGGACAATGTCACAAAGGTTGCAACCGTAGGCCACAAGACCGTCGGCGAGCTAAAAAACGCCACGCCACCCACTGAACCCGGCCTCGAAGGGTCAAGCAGCGCCCCAAACGTGACTATTGGGATAGGTAGTATTTTCGGTTCCGGTAGCACAAAACGTTCGCCAAACGAACGCGTCGACGGTAGCGGAAGTTCTGGAAGTGCGAGCGCAGGCGGAGGCATCGGCATTAACATTCCACTGTCTTCCGGCGAAGTATGGAATCAACCCTCAAGGAGCGCGGTCGGCAGTATTCCTATAGTCGGGGGAAATCTGAGCTTCAGGTCAACCGCTACCGCTGCGGCGAAAGAGAAAATCAAAGGCCCTAACGCGGTAAATGTTAAATTAGCGTTAAGAGACAAATCTTCAAAAACGATTATCGCAAAAACCACTGCGGACGATATGGGCAATTTCAAGTTTGTTGAAACGCCGATAAACATAGGCAAAGCGACCACTTTAGAAATCGGCATAGATATTCCGGGAGTAACGGCTGGATTTCAGTATTGCACACTTCCCGCAGACCCTGCTCCAGGTCTGCCTTTGATGGAAGAATGCGATCCGGGTGGGCCGGTCTTTCTGAATGTGTGGACCTGTTACAATCTCCCATGCCCGTGGGAGAAAGAGGAAGGAGTATCGGCTAAAAGAAAAGCCCAAAAAGAGCAAGCGGAAGCGGATGCAGCAAAAAGACAAGAAGGAGAAGTCGGTAACCGACCCACTCAGGCTTTTAATCCGAGTGAGATAGTAATTAAAAAAGAGGAAGGAGTAAAAAGGGCTCCTGACAGAACTGATGCCGGTGGCGGGACGATTCTATGGACCACGCTGGTCAACGGGCGCACGGCATCGTTTATCCCCCGGTCCGCATGCGACATCAAGGATGGGATGGAGGCGGCGCTCGTGATAGTTGGTGACGAACCTCAATTTGCGGTACGCATAAGTCAAACCCCGTATTTGCCTCAAGGCGTCACCATCCAATGCGGAGGAGGAGATCCTTTGGGGGGCCTGAACATTGGAAGTAGTCATGGCGGTAAAGGCGGTTCACTATGCCCTTGAGGGTTGAAACTGAAAAAGGGAGACCCTGCGGGCACCCCATTCAACTGCGGCCAAAAATCTTTTAATGGAGTTCGTGGTGGAACTTTCCGCGAAAGGTTCTCTCATAATATTTTCAATAACCCGTAAGTATCTTTTCCGCCGAGACGAGGTGGCGGGAGAGGCCCAGTTCCACGGGCGTCATGCCCATGGCAAGGCCGACAATCTGGGAGAGGTGGAATACCGGAACGTCTATCTTCTTTGAAATCTTTTTTTCGGCCATGCCCTGATAGTTATCGAGGTTTATGTGGCAGAACGGGCAGGGCGTAACCATGCAGGTTGCACTACTCTCTTTGGCGCTTAAGAGCCTCATCCCCGTCATCCCGACCGCGGTGTCGAGGGCCACGAGGTCCGCCTGAAACCCGCAGCACTTCGTCTTCCCCGTGTATTCGACCGCTTGCGCGCCGAGGGTCTTGATTACCGCCTCAAGCGACCATGGCCTTTGAGGGTCGTCAAAGCCCAATGCGGACGAGGGGCGCAGGCTGTGGCATCCGTAAAAGGGGGCGATATTAAGCCGGTCGAGCGGCCTTGTAACCGCCTTTTTAAGCCTTTCGAGCCCGTAGTCTTGCGCGAGCACCCATAGGAGCTGTTTTACCTTGACGGTTCCCCTGTAAGTGAGCCCGGCATCGGAGAGCAGGGCGTTTATCCTCCTTAGAAGTTCCGGGTCTTTCTTTAAATCCCTGTTCGCGGTGGACATGACCATAAGGCACGTGGAGCATATGGTCATTATGTCCATGCCCATACCCTCGGCCTGCGCGAATATCCGGGCGTTCAGGGCGAGGGAGAGTTCGTAGTTATAATCCGTGATGAGCCCGGCGCCGCAGCAGTTCGCCCCGGGCATGTCATGGAGTTCTATGCCGAGTCTTTCCGCGACCTTCCTCGTCACCTCGTTCGCCTCCTTGGTTATCTCCTGCGAGGCGCACCCGGGATAATATGCGTATCTTAAATCCGCCATCTCCTATCCCTTTTTCCTTCTCTTTTCAACCGCGCTGTAAATCTTTTTAACCTCTTTCATGCCTTCTATCGCCAGGAAGATGATGGGGTGCGGGAGTTTGCCGTGTATCTCCATCTTCAGCCCGAAGGGTATCATCCCAAGGGACCTCAAAAACCCGAGGGTCTTAAACGTCATGGCGGCCTCATCGAGCCTGCCCACCCTCTTTATGGAATCGACAAGCGAAAGGACGTGCTTCGCACCCGGGTTCTCCACTACACCCTCCTCGATGGCCTTTGCCCTGAGCCTCTCGATTGCCTCGAGCGGGGCCGCGTCCTTGGGGCAGTATTCCGTGCAATGCACGCACCTTACGCAGTCCCAGACCCCGTGTTCACCGCTTAGACGCTCAAGCCTTTTTTTCCTGTGGCCCTCCCTTACGTCCCCCACGAACCTCCATGCCTTGGCAGACGCCGCGGGTCCGATAAAATTAGGGTCCACATCGAGAGAATTGCATACGGCGTTGCAACTGCCGCACATTATGCATTTCTGCGCCCTGTCTATCGCCTTCTCATCCTCTTTTTTGATGACCCACTCCTTCCTCGTCTCGTCGGCCGGCAAAAGAAAAGGGGTTACCTTCTCCATCTTGTTCCAGAAAGGGGTGAAATCCACAACGAGGTCTTTAATCACCTGATGGTTTGAAAGAGGCTCGACCGTCACCTCTCTCGTTTCTTTCGCTATCGGGAGTATCTGGGTGGAGCAGGCAAGTTTGGGAAAACCGTTTATCGTCAGGGCGCAACTTCCGCAGATGGCGCTCCGGCAGGAACGCCTGAATGAGAGGGTGGGGTCGTCCCCCTCGGAAATCTTAAGGAGGGCGTCCAGAACCGTCATGCCCTCCTTTACCTCGACGCTGTATGCCTGCCAGTACGGCTCGGCCTTCAACGGGTCGGAGCGGCGTATTTTAAACTTGGTCTTCATGCCTCTCTCACCATGCCCCCAGCACCACTTTGGACAGGGCTTCCTCCATAACATTCAAAGCCAACGTGTCCAAAGTGGTGCTGGGCAGGCACTCCATTCAATCGCGTCAATATTTTCTCTCCTCGGGTTTGAACTTCGTCATTACCACGTCCCTGTATCTTATATCGTAACCGCCGTCCTTTTTGTATATGAGCGTATGTTTGAGCCACTCCCTGTCGTTTCTTTCCGGGAAGTCCGTCCTGAAGTGCGAGCCCCTGCTCTCGGTCCTATTGAGCGCGGACAGGAGCATCACCTCCGAGAGTTCGAGTATGTATCCGGCCTCGAGCGCGGTTACAAGTTCGGTGTTGAATCCGTCTCCCCTGTCCGTTACGCACACGCCCTCGTATCTCTCCTTGAGTTTCCTTATCTCCAAAAGCCCCTGCTTAAGCCCGGCTTCGGTCCTGAATACCCAACAATGCCCCTCCACCGCGTCCCTTGCCTCTTTCAATATCCCGCTCGCGGATTCCCCCTCGGCCCTGTTGAGGATGAGGGCTATGCCGCGGGCCGTATCTTTAAGCGCGTCCTCGGGGAAGACCCTCAGTTTATTTTCAAAAGAGAACCCCGCGGCCGCGCTCCCGGCGCGTCTGCCGAAGACTATGGTCTCCAAAAGAGAGTTCCCGCCGAGCCGGTTTGCGCCGTGCACACTCAGGCACGCGCATTCGCCCGCGGCAAAAAGCCCCGAAACCGGGGTCTTTCCGTCAACATCCGTCCATATCCCGCCCATCGAATAATGCGCGCCCGGCTTTACCGGTACAGGCTCCCTTACCGGGTCCTTTCCCGCGAAGTTTATCGAGAGTTCCCTTATCTGGGGCAGCCTCTCGTTTATCTTCTCCTCTCCGAGATGCCTAAGGTCCAGCAGGACGCACCCGTCAACGCCCCTTCCCTCCTCTATCTCTCTCTGTTCCGCCCTTGAAATAACGTCCCTGCTCGCCAGTTCGAGGGTCTTCGGGGCGTATCTCTTCATAAACCTCTCGCCGTCTTTATTTATAAGATAACCTCCCTCTCCCCTTGCGCCCTCGGTCATGAGGATGCCCGTGCGCTTCAGGGTGGTCGGATGGAACTGGACAAACTCCATATCCATAAGCGGGGCGCCGGCCCTTAGGGCCAGCGCCATGCCGTCGCCCGTGGAAGAGAGGGCGTTGGTCGTCGTGTTGAAGAGCCGGCCGTAGCCGCCGGTAGCAATTACGACGGCCTTTGAGTGGAGGCGGTGGAGTTTCCCCGTCAAGAGTTCGAGGGCTATAACGCCCCTGACGCTTTTATCCTCCACCACGATTTCCACAACGTGCCATTCGTCATAGAGATATACGTTCTTTTTGGCGAGCTGCTCATACATAACGTGTATGAGCCCGTGTCCGGTCCTGTCAGCGAGATAGCACGTCCTCGGATAGCCCGCCCCTCCGAACGGCCTCTGGGCGATTTTTCCCGCGTCGTCGCGGCTGAAAACTGCCCCCATCCTCTCGAGTTCCATTATGTCCGCGGGCGCCTCCCTGCAGAGGACCTCCACGGCGTCCTCGTCCGCGAGGTAATCGCTGCCCTTGACCGTATCGAACATGTGGTCTTCCCATGAATCGGTCTCTTTAAGGGCCGCATTTATCCCGCCCTGAGCCGCAACGGAGTGACTCCGCACCGGATGGACCTTGGAAACGACCGCCACATTAAGCCCCTCCCTTGCGGCCTCGACCGCGGCCCTCATGCCCGCAAGCCCTGCGCCTATGACTATAACGTCGTGTATGACCATATTTACGGAAATAAAATACGGATTAATTATAGCAGAAATTCCGTATCCATCCCTCCCTTCATTTGTCTTGCTTGTGGCAGATGTTATTTAAGATTCCGGTAGCTTCTAATTTATATTCATTGTATAGACTTGCAAAATCAACATTATCATGTCTGGTTTCTCTTTCATCCTTATCCCAAATTATAAGATCGAAACCACGGCTGCTTATCGAAACTCTAGAGATAAAACATCGACTTACCTTTCCCCCTTTATTCTTTTTCTCGATAGGATGCCCAACAGTCAAATTCCGTAAATCCCTTGTTTTCATCCATGCCGAGCCAGAATCGAGATGCAAATCGTTTCCTACAAGGATGCGGTGAATTTGCCGAATCGAATCTTGTTGTAAAAAAATAGCCTGAAGCATTCCGTACAATTTCAAATATTTCTCACCGTCATCTTTCCCAACTCCAGAACTTTCATAATATTCCAATGCAAGACAAGAATCTCCCATGGTATCCATAGCAACGCAAAGAGTATTCCACTCATCGGGATTTTCAGAATATTTCTTGGACAAATCAACCCTATTTACGTAATCCCGAATTTTTCTTTCCAGGTCCGCAATTCTTTTCATTTTAACTACCCAAGGAAAATCATGCTTTGCTTACCGCACTCTCTTGGAAAAATTCAAATTAAATATTCATCTCACCGCCGATACGCTTCTTTGCGATGTCTTACGTGGTAGATTGTTATTGTGCTTTCTGTCGTATCGACTTGATAAACAACCCGATAATCTCCTATGCGCAGACGGTAAACTGATTCCACACCTTGCAATCTGCGGCATTGGGAAGGGAAAGGATTTTCGACGAGAGATTCGACCGCGGAAAAGATTTTTGGAATGAATTGCTTATCTATTCTTTTTAATTCGCGTTCTGCGGAACTTTTCCATGCAACCTTATATAAGGCCATCTGCCTTTAACCGCTTTTTAACTTCCTCAAAAGAAACGGCTGCCTCGCCTTTCCGTTCGGCAACCACAGCAAGGTCGTGAATATCTTCAAGAAGTTCCTCGTAGTCTTCGATGGGCAGGACCACCGCTTTTTTACGCCCTTTTTCGTCGACTAAAAATTCTGCGTGTATTTTCCCCATAAACACACCCCCTTTGTTTTACAAAAAGTTTCCCCCGGTTAAGCATTCCCTGATTTTGCGCGAAGTTCCTTCGCCCTGTCAAACCCTATCTGGAGGGCCCTTTTATTCAAGTCCTCGAAGGCCTTTGGCACCCTCGAAAGGACCGCCTTCTCCATGGCGTCTTTCGTAACTATGCCGGTCAACTCGGCTATCAGGCCGAGCGAGAGTATGTTTGCGACTATGGTTTTACCGAGTTCTTTCCTCGCGGTCTCTATGATGGGGAAACCGTAGACCTTGAAGTCCCCCCTGGGTATTTCCTTCACCTCGTCGGAGTCTACTATGAGTATGCCGCCCTTTTTTATATCGGCATGGTATTTCGTGCATGCCTCCTGTGTCAAGGCGAGCATGCAGTCTATGGCCGTTGCCTTGGGATAGTCTATGGGGGAGTCGCTTATTATGACCTCGGCCTTGCTCGCGCCCCCTCTGCTCTCGGGGCCATAGGACTGGCTCTGTGTGGCTGTCTTCGTGTCATAGACCGAAGCGGCCTCCGCCATGATGATTCCAGCGAGTATCATGCCCTGTCCGCCGGAACCTGAAAAACGCAGTTCATATCTGTCTTCCATAAAGCCCTCCTACCAGACTGCTGAAAAAGTCCATCCGACCCATCCTTTTCGGATGGGTACCCCGGTTGTCATCGTCACTCCTCACTGCGGCGCACAACAAACTACGCCTTGTATGTTAGACTTTGCCATATAACGTATTACAGAACGTGGCAGACCGTAATGCGCCTTGGTTAAAAAGACCGTGAATGAGCAAGGGTCGCCACGTTCCTTACCTGATAAACCCGAACAGTTGCCGGAG
>JACRCB010000104.1 GCA_016219165.1 Deltaproteobacteria bacterium
TATGGAAAAGGGAATTCGACCCGAAAGAAAGAGGGCTCGAGCCCGGCATGGGGGTGGAATTCATAGACCTCCCGGCAGAGATAAGGGACAGGATAGACGGGTGGGCGAAGAAGGGGCGGTAGGGGGCGGCTTAAGACGCGCGTAGATGGTTTTGACTTTATGACTTAAGATTTACCACTAAAAATGAAAAGAGGTCCCGGTCCACTTCGTCCCCTCGTCCGTGTCTTCGAGGATTATGCCCTGCCTTTTGAGTTCATCCCTTATTTCGTCGGCCCTTTTAAAGTCCTTTTTCTTTCTCGCCTCTTCCCTTTCCTTTATGAGTCTTTCCACCGCTTTCGCGGGAAGGCCGGTCATTTTCTTTCTCTTTGCGAAATACTCCTCATGAGTGCTTGAGAATACGCCGAGGAACTTGCTTGCCTCTTTGAATACCGCCCTTACGACCGGAAGTTCTTCCGTCAGTTTATCTTTTTTTGCCCCGTCCATCATGCGGTTAGCCCCTGCCACTTCCTCGAATATTATCCCTATGGCCCCGGCCGTGTTGAAGTCGTCGTCCATCGCCTCTATGATTGGCCGCATCCTTTTTTTTACAACTCCGGCTGCGGCCTTTTTCTTTAAAATCTCCGGCCATTCCTCTTCCATCCTCTCAACGGTCCTGTAAAACCTCTCGGCCTTTGCCTCGGCCTCCTTAAGCGAATCCCCGGAATAGTCTATGGGAGAGCGGTAGTGGCTCGAAAGGAGAAAGAGCCTCACGCTCTCCGGGGTGTGGGCCTTGAGCGCATCCCGGATATTCAGGATATTTCCGAGGGATTTGCTCATCTTCTCTTTTTCTATGTTCACGAAGCCGTTGTGGAGCCAGTACCTTACAAAGGGCTTTCCGGTTGCTGTCTCGCTCTGGGCGATTTCATTTTCATGGTGCGGGAATATCAAATCCTTTCCGCCGCCGTGTATGTCGAGTGTTTCGCCGAGTTTTTCAAGGCACATCGCGGAGCATTCTATATGCCAGCCCGGTCTTCCTTGTCCCCATGGGCTTTCCCATGAAGGTTCATTCGCCTTACTTTTTTTCCACAGGGCGAAATCGAGCGGGTCGTCCTTGTTCTCGTCCACGGCAACCCTGGCCCCGCTTTCGAGTTCCTCGATATTCTTGCCAGAGAGTTTTCCGTAGCCCACAAACTTCCGCACCGAATAGAATACGTCCCCGTCCATCACGTAGGCATAACCCTTTTTTATGAGCGTACCTATAAGGTCAATCATTTCTTTTATGGTTTCAGTCGCTCTTGGGGTGTGGGTGGGTTTTTCAACGAAGAGTGCGGCCATGTCCTCGTTATATGCCTCTATGTAGCGCTCGGCGAGGTCTTTCCAATTTACCCCGTCCTTGTTGGCGCGGTTTATTATCTTATCGTCTATGTCCGTATAGTTTCTCGTGTAAACGACGTCATAGCCGGAGTACCTTAAGTACCTGTATACGACGTCGAAACTCACGGCGCTCCTTGCGTGGCCTATGTGGCTTAAGTCGTATACGGTGGGGCCGCAGACATACATCCTGACCTTTCCCTTTTCAAGGGGGATGAAGTCTTCTTTCCCGCCCGTAAGGGTATTGAAGACTTTAATCGGCAATACCTGTCCTCTCGAAAGATTCGTTTATTCTTTTGACCATTTCTTCCTTGCCGAGGATGACCAGTATGCTTCTGAGTTCAATCCCGGTTGTTCTTCCCGTAAGCGCGGCCCTTACGGGAAGAAGCAATTTCGCGCCCTTGAGGCCCGTTTCTTTAATCCCCTCCATAATAACCGCCGAGATTTCTCCGTTTATCTCCGTAACATCGGCAAGGGCTTTTTTAAGGGCATTTATAACCGTCCCGGCGTGGGGTTCCTTGAGTATCTTAAGGGCATCTTCCGTAAACTGCGGTTTTTTCATGAGAGGGCTGAGGAGGTCTGCGAGTTCGTTTGAGGTATGGGAGTTTCTTTTTACCATATCAACCGCCTTTACAAGCCTTTCCCTCTCCACCCCCGCGAAAGAAGGCAATATCGAATCCGCGATTATTCCGGACGGGGTTTTTTCCATCGCCGTCTTGCCGAATTTTTTAAGGATGTTTACGTCGAATACCGCGGGGCTTTTTGAAAGCCCCTTCCCATCGAAGAGTCCGGACATTTCTAAAGGCGTAAGGAATCCCTCGCCAAAAGACCATCCGAGACGGGCCAACGCATTTAATATCGCTTCGGGGGGATACCCCTCCTCGCGCAGATTCCTTATGGAAAGCGGGCAGCGGCGTTTTCCGAGAGGGGACCTGTCGGTATCGAGGACAAGCGGAAGGTGCATATACTCGGGCGGGCCAAACCCGAGCGCCCCGGATAAGAGTATCTGCCTCGGTGTGTTCGAAAGATGGTCTTCCCCCCTTATAACGTGCGTTATCTCCATGAGGCCGTCGTCCACGGCGGCCGCAAAGTTATAGGTTGCAACCCTGTCCGCCCCTATGATGATGAAGTCCCCGAAGGCCGCGCCGTCGAAGGACATGGGGCCGTGCACCAGGTCAATAAACGAGATTTTTCCCCCCGGGACCTCGAACCTTATGGCCGGGTTTGCGCCTTCGGGGGCGACTTTCAGGCGCCTGCACCTTTTATCGTATCTGGGGGGCCTGCCGGCCTTCAACTGGCTCTTTTTAAGTTCCTCAAGCCTCTCCCTCGAGCAGTAACACCTGTATGCCCTGTTTTGTTCAAGGAGTTTTTCCGAGTATTTCAGGTAGGCGTCTATCCTTTCGGATTGTCTGTAAGGCCCGTAATCCCCGTCTTTATCCGGCCCTTCGTCATAGGTAAGGCCGAGCCAGTTTAAATCCCCGATTATCGCCTTTTCGAATTCAAGGCTCGACCTTTTTCTGTCCGTATCCTCCATCCGGAGGACGGACCTTCCATGGAAGTGGCGGCTGAAAAGCCAGTTAAAGAGCGCGGTCCTTACGTTCCCGAGATGAAGGTGGCCCGTGGGGCTCGGGGCAAAACGCGTCCGGACCTCCATACCTAACGCTTCCCCTTTCTTTTATATATAAGGGCCACGGCATAGGCGGAGACGGCATGGCCTTTCCCCGTAAGGCCGAGCCCTTCTTCGGTCTTTGCCTTTACGTTCACGCGCTCGGCCGGGCATCCGAGGACCTCCGCTATCTTTTTTCTCATCATGGGCATGAAGGCCGTGAGTTTCGGCCTTTCGCATACAATCGTTGAGTCCACGTTCGTAACCTTGAAGCCTTTTTTCCCAATCAATGCCGTTGTTCTTTCAAGGAGGGTTACGCTCGATATGTTTTTATAAGCCGCCTCGTCCGGAGGGAAGTGCCTGCCTATGTCTCCAAGGCCGGCGGCGCCGAGGAGTGAATCTATTATGGCATGGAGGAGCACATCCGCGTCCGAATGTCCTGAAAGCCCCATCGGATAGTCCACTTTGACGCCGCCGAGTATAAGGGGCCTTCCCTTAACAAGCCTGTGCAGATCGTAGCCGAAACCCGCCCTCATCCCTTCACCTTGACTTTTTAAAGATTATACAAAGGATACAGGAATATGCGTGGAATATGCAAGCGTTTTGAGAATGCCCGCGGTAAAGTATTCTCCGGGGGGATGGGGGGAAAGTTCGAGAGGGCCTCTTTACAGGGAGGTTCTCTTAAGGAAACTCTGAAAAATTGTATCTCTGGGAGAAACCTTCGGGCACCCACCCGCAGGGTGGGTCGGAAAGGTTTTCCCCCAAACCCCTTTCCAAAGACTTTTAGGGTGGGCTGTGCCCACCAGAACTGAAAATTTTTGAAGAAAGTTTGAGAGAAACTTTTTATAAAAAGTTTCTCTCAAAAGAATTAATCAGAGCTTCCTTAATCAATACTTTCCCGGCGGCCCGCTTAAGACCGCACCCTTCGTGAACGCAGCAAGCGTCCTGCGAAGGCGAGGTCCTCGACCGTGGTAATCTTTATGTTGCCGTAAGAGCCGGGTACAACGGCCACCCTATTGCCGAGTCTTTCAACGAGGGAACTGTCGTCTGTAGCGCGGGTATGGCCTTTTGCCTTTTTATACGCCTCTTTGAGTATTTCAAACCTGAATGCCTGCGGGGTCTGCGCAAAGGCAAGGGTATTCCTGTCAATGGTTTTCCTTACCGTATTCAGGGACACCTCTTTGACGGTATCTTTCAAGGGCACCGCGGCGATTGCCGAGCCGTATTTGAAAGCCGCTTTTACGGTGCGTCCTATCAGTTCGGGGGTTACAAAGGGCCGGGCCGCGTCATGGACGACCACGAAGTCCCATCCGTCCTTGATGCTGTCGAGGCCTCTTCTTACGGAATCCCCTCTTTCTCTTCCGCCGGCTATTACGGCGACAACCTTCCTACATTTGTATTTTTTTACTATATTTTCCCTGCAGTACCCTATGTCACCCGGCGCGACTACGACTACAACGGCATCTATAAGAGGGCAATCTTCAAATGCGTTGAGGGTGCGGGCGAGCATGGGTTTTTTCCCGAGCGGGAGATAGGGCTTTTTCTTCAGCCCCAGCCTTCTGCCCTTTCCGGCCGAGGGGATTATGGCTATGGTTCTTTTTGGCGGGGTTTTCATCTGTGGGGAATGGAACTGAAAGGCCAGGGGCTGAGGTTGCTGTTAAGGAGAAACTTTTTCCGTAAACGCATGGAGATAAAAAACCGGCAGACTCGAAGTCCGGGGGAGCGTTTTATGTAACCGCCCTCACAACCGAGGGGGTCTTCCCCGCCTCTTTCACCCTCGAGAATATGAGCCGGCCGTTGGTTGTCTGGAGAATACTCGTAACCGAGACGTCAATGGTCTTTCCCACGTAATTTATCCCGTTATCCACCACCACCATCGTTCCGTCATCGAGGTATCCGACACCCTGTCCGTTCTCCTTCCCTTCCTTGACGATGAGTATCCTCATCTCCTCGCTCGGAAGTATTGCGGGTTTCAGGGCGGTCGCAAGGGTATTGATGTTCAGGACGGCCGTGCCGTGGAGTTTCGCTATCTTATTGAGGTTTACATCGTTTGTGAGGATCTTTGCGTTGTATTTCTTGGCGAATTCGACAAGTTTCATGTCGACCTGCCTTACCGAAGGGAAATCCTCCCGGGAGATAACCACTTCCGCGGAAGTTTCTTTCTGCAGGCGCTCCAGGGTATCGAGCCCCCTCGCGCCCCTTGCCTTCTTAAGAGGGTCCGGAGAGTCGGCGATGTACTGGAGTTCGCTCAGCACGAACTGGGGGACTATGAGGGTGCCGTCAACAAAACCGCTCTTGCATATATCGGCGATCCTCCCGTCGATTATCACGCTCGTATCGAGAAGGAGGCTCGTTGCGCGGGGTGGAGCCTCGGCGGATTTTTCCTCCGTATGGCCGAGGAGGCCGTCCAACTTCCACTTGAATTCATCCCCCTTTTTCATCCCGACGCTTAAGCCTATGTAACCCAGGACGCAGTTGGTGAATATATAAGCGCTGAATTCGAAGTATGGGTTGTTGAAGAATTTCAGTACCAGCGGATAGGTAAGGAGGTTTGCGACTATAAGGCCCGTTATAAGTCCTATGGCGCCCCCGAGCACTATCCTCAGGGGGGTTCTGTTCACCCTCTCCTTAAACTTCAATGCGGCGAGCGCTATGAAGGTGCCGCTTACAACCCCTGTGTATGCTATCCACTCGTTGCCTACTATATGCCCCAGTATGAAATACCCGCTCAAGGAGGCGAAACCTATGAGCAATAATTTCATTAATAACTGCACGCGCCGTTACCTTTATCAGCCTTTCATTATTTCGTCGAGTTCCTCCTCGACCTTCTCTTCCTTTACATTTCTGGCTACCGAGAGTTCTTTTACGAGGAGGTTCTTCGCCGTATCGAGCATCCTCCTCTCTCCAAACGAGAGTTCCTTGTCTACTCTAAGCAGGAAGAGGTCCCTTAATACCTTTGCCACTTCCATCGCACACCCGGTTTTTATCTTGTCGGTATATTCCCTGTAACGCCTGTTCCATGTTTGATTGTCGGAGACGGTGTCTTTTTTTTCTTTAAGGATGGAATAAACCTTCGGGATTGTGCTTTTTTTCATTACCTTTCTGAGTCCCACGGCAGTAATGTTCTGTATGGGAACCATGATGGTGGCGTCCGTCCCGAGTATCCTCAGGACATAATAACACTCGTTTTCTCCGGCAACCTTTCTGCTTTCTATTCCCTCTATTACGCCCACCCCGTGTGAAGGATAAACAGCGAGGTCACCTCTTTTGAAGTCGTAGGCGATGGATTTTGTCATGATTTGCCTTTCTGGGAGAAAAAAGAAAAGAAAAACCCAAGATGAGTATAACAGAGTTTATGATTCCGGTCAAGGTTTTTTACAGGTACTGTCAAGGCAATTTAGAAATGTCCTATTCTTGGCAAAGTAGAAATGTCCTAATCGGTTAGTAGGATAAAGTCCCCAATGGTGGGAGAGTGTTCCGGGGTTGCCATTAGTCTCCAGGGGTGGTCCTTGGA
>JACRCB010000103.1 GCA_016219165.1 Deltaproteobacteria bacterium
AATTGAGGCTCAACGACGCTTCTTTCTCTTATGAGCCGGAGACATCCCTTGCCCTCGGGTTCGGTTTCCGGTGCGGTTTTCTCGGCCTTTTCCACATGGAAATCATACAGGAGAGGCTTGAGAGGGAATACGGGCTGGAACTCATAACGACCGCCCCTACCGTTGTATACAGGATTACGAAGACCGGCGGCGGGGTCATTTATGTCGAAAACCCGGCGAAACTTCCGTCCGCGGGGGCCATCGAAAGGTTCGAGGAGCCTTACATACTCGCCTCCATCCACGCGCCGGCGGAATATCTCGGGGCGGTGTTAACGCTCTGCGAAGCCAAGAGGGGGGTGCAGAGGGGGCTCAAGTATCTTACCCCGGCGAGGGTCCTTGTTACCTACGAACTGCCTTTGAACGAGGTGGTTCTTGAGTTTTACGATAAACTTAAAACGCTTTCAAAGGGCTACGCGTCGATGGACTACGAATACCTCGAATACAAGGAAGGCGAACTCGTAAAGCTTGATATCCTCATAAACGGCCAGGTAGTGGACGCCCTCTCGGTTATCGTGCCGAAAGACAAGTCCTACTACAGGGGTAAGGAGATAGCGGAGAAACTCAGCGGTATAATCCCGCGGCAGATGTTCGAGGTGGCGATACAGGCCGCGATAGGAAGCCGCGTGCTTGCCAGAGAGACCATCAAGGCGTTGAGGAAAAACGTTACCGCAAAGTGTTACGGCGGTGATATAACGAGGAAGAGAAAACTCCTCGAGAAGCAGAAAGAGGGCAAGAAGAGGATGAAACAGGTAGGCAGGGTGGAACTCCCGCAG
Source organism: Deltaproteobacteria bacterium (assembly GCA_016219165.1). GTDB lineage: Bacteria > Desulfobacterota > GWC2-55-46 > GWC2-55-46 > DRQE01 > JACRCB01. Next base: position 813 of record JACRCB010000103.1, read on the forward strand.
GAGGCCTTCCTGGCCGTGCTGAAGGTCGGATAAAACATGGAGAGAGGACAATACAATCTATGGTAGAAATGGAACAGTCCAAAAAAAGCGGCGGCGGTAAGGGGCCGAAGAAAAAACACTTTGTAAGGGAGACCATCGAGGCGATAGCAATAGCGCTTGTGATAGCGCTCTTTATAAGGACGTTTGTCGTGCAGGCGTTCAAGATACCTTCGAGTTCCATGGAGGACACCCTTCTTATAGGAGACCACATACTCGTAAGCAAATTTTCCTACGGTTTCCAGATGCCCAGGCCCGCGGTCATAAGTGTTTTCGGCCTTCAGGTCCCTTTTTTCGAGACCCGGTTAAAACCCCTGTGGGGCGGGATAAAGAGAGGGGACGTTATAGTCTTTAGATTTCCCGGCGACAGGACAAAGGACTACATAAAGAGGGTCGTGGGGCTGCCGGGGGACAAGGTGGAGGTAAGGAGCAAGGCCATATATATAAACGGCGATAAATGGGAAGACCCCTACGGCATCTACAAGGGCACCCTCGGAGAAGAGGGAGCGGACGACTTCGGCCCATACACGGTTACGGAGGGGCATGTCTTTGTGATGGGCGATAACAGGGACAGGAGTTTCGACAGCCGTTTCTGGGGGCCGGTCGGTTTTGAGGATATAAAGGGCAGGGCGTTCATAATATATTTCTCATGGAATTCCGACCGGCACTGGGTAAGGTTTAACAGGCTCGCAAAACTGATAAGGTAAGAAGCGTGGACGCGCGAGTTTTCTCCATCTCCACTCGATGGAGGCAAGTGTGGGGCGGCGAATAAAGGTTTTTTTATTGAAGGTTTGCGGGATTGGTGCTATAAGTTTTTGAGATATGAAAAGCCTTGTGGAGAGTTTTATCGATTACCTTGATGTCGAAAGGGGCGCCTCTCTTCATACAAGGAAGGCGTATCTCCGGGATTTGAGGCAATTCCGGTCTTTTTTGAACGCGGGCCGGAAAAAAGAGATTTGCATGGAAAAAGCGAGTGAGTCCGACATCCTCGGATTTGCCGGAGGCCTCCATTCCACCTGCGGAAAAGCATCGATTGCGAGGAAACTCTCCTCGATAAGGAGTTTCTTTTCATTCCTCGTAAGGAAAGAGTTTATAAAGAAAAACCCGGCCGGGATGGTGGAATCGCCGAAACTCGAAAAATATCTCCCCGCGGTGCTTACGGTGGAAGAGACCGAAGCATTGGTGACCGCGCCGTATAATATTCGAAAAAAGACGGACATTAAAACCGTGCTTCGTGACAGGGCGGTGCTCGAGGCGCTGTATTCAACAGGAGTAAGGGTGAGCGAACTTGCGGGGATAAGAATAGGGGATTTAGACTTAAGCGGCTCTACGGTCAGGGTCATGGGGAAAAGGGGGAAAGAGAGGATAGCGATGCTCGGCAGTTTCTCCCTCGCGGCCATTAAGGATTATATATCTCATTTAAGAAAGGGGGCGGGCGGGAACGACCCGCTCTTTACGGGAAAAGGCGGAAAACACCTCTCCCAGAGGACGATAGAACGGATTGTGAAAAAATACGCATTACTCTCCGGCATCGCAAAGACCCCGACCCCCCATTCTTTAAGGCATTCTTTTGCCACACACCTTTTGGACGGGGGAGTGGACCTGAGGGCCATTCAGGAACTTCTCGGACACGCGAGTTTATCAACGACCCAGCGTTATACGGGCGCTTCTTTAAAGAGGCTTATGGAGGTCTACGATAAAACTCATCCGAGGGCGAATGTTTTAAAATGAAATACCGCGGGGAAAATTTTTCCGGCCGCCCGTATGAAGCCAGAGGCCGGTTTTCCCAAGGCCTCTTCAAAAAACTTTAAGATTCGGGAAGGCGGGTCAATGGACGCAAAATTTCACGGCACGACGATTATATCGGTGAGGAGAAACGGCAGTGTCGCCATCGCAGGCGACGGCCAGGTGACCATGGGCGCTACCATTGTCAAAAAAGGGGCGGTAAAGGTAAGGAAGATGAGGGAGGGGAGCATTATTGCCGGGTTTGCCGGCTCTACGGCCGACGCGTTGACGCTCTTCGATAAATTCGAGGCCAAACTCGAACAATTCAGGGGTAACATAACAAGGGCCGTTGTAGAACTTGCAAAGGACTGGAGGACGGATAAAGTCTTAAGAAGGCTTGAGGCCCTTCTCATCGCGGTCGACAGGGAGCACAGTTTCATAATATCCGGCAACGGCGACGTCATAGAGCCCGAAGAGGGGATTGCGGCAATAGGCTCGGGCGGGCCTTTTGCCTCGGCCGCGGCAAAGGTTCTCTTGCGGCATACCGGGATGGATGCGAGGACAATAGCCGTTGAGGCGTTAAAGACGGCCTCCGAGATATGCATATACACGAACGACCAGATAACGGTCGAGGAGATTTTATAACCGGAGGTATTTATGGGGAGTTTCACCCCGAGAGAGATAGTTTCCGAACTCGATAAATATATTATTGGCCAGAGGGAGGCCAAGAGGGCCGTTGCCATTGCGCTTAGGAACCGCTGGAGAAGGCAGCAGGTGAGGCCCGAACTCAGGGACGAGATAGCCCCGAAGAACATCATAATGATAGGCCCTACCGGGGTTGGGAAAACGGAGATATCGAGGAGGCTTGCCCGCCTTGCGGGCGCCCCTTTCATAAAGGTCGAGGCGAGCAAGTTTACCGAGGTCGGGTACGTCGGCAGGGACGTGGAGAGCATCATAAGGGACCTTACCGAACTCGCGGTCAAGATGGTTAAGGACGGGGAAATGAAGACCGTCATGGTCAAGGCCAGGGATGCGGCGGAGGAGAGGCTCCTTGATTTTCTGTTGCCCCCCCACGCCGCGCCTCTCTACCCCCGGCCAGAGATGAGCGCTCGCGAGATTCTCGACCGCACCGACTTCACCCCGCCAGAGAGGGAGGCGGCGGCGAGGGAGAGGGAGCTCCATAAAACTACGAGGGAGAAGATGAGGACGCTTCTCAGGGAAGGGAAACTCGAAGAGAGGACGGTTGAAATCGAGCAGGCGACTCAGAAGCTCCCGGTCGTTGAGATATTCTCCTCGGGCGGGATGGAAGAGATGGATATGAATATGAAAGATATGTTCTCCAATATCTTCCCGAAGAAGACAAGGAGAAGAAAGGTCAAGGCGCCGGAGGCGTTCGAGATACTTACGCAGGAGGAGGCGCAGAAACTTATCGATATGGACAAGGTTACAAAGGAGGCCGTAGAGAGGGTCGAGCAGTCGGGCATAGTCTTCATTGACGAGATAGACAAGATCGCCGGAAGGGGTTCAAGTTACGGGCCCGATATTTCGCGGGAAGGGGTGCAGAGAGACCTCCTTCCCCTCGTAGAAGGCTCGACCGTGAATACAAAGTATGGCATGGTGAAGACGGACCACATCCTGTTCATCGCCTCCGGCGCATTCCACATCTCCAAGCCCTCGGACCTCATACCTGAGTTTCAGGGAAGGTTCCCCATAAGGGTGGAACTCACCCCGCTCGGAGAGGAGGAGTTCGTAAGAATCCTCACGGAGCCCGAGAATGCCCTCATAAAGCAGTACATGGCCTTGTTGGAGACCGAAAGCATAAGGCTCGTCTTCAAAGACGACGCAATAAGGGAGATAGCCTCCATAGCGGCGCTCGTAAACGAGAGGATGGAGAATATCGGGGCAAGGCGCCTTCATACGATAATAGAGAGGGTTTTGGATGAGATATCCTTCGGCGCCCCGGACATGGAATCGAAGGAGGTAGTAATAGACAGCAGTTACGTAAGGGAGAGGCTCTCGGACATCTTGAAGGACGACGACCTCTCGCGTTATATACTTTGAATGTGGTGCCACTCTTTAGGTGAGATGAAAAAGCGGATTGAAAAGATAAAGGTTCTTTTTGAGGCCCTTCCTTATATAAGGAAGTTCTACGGCAAGACCGTTGTAATAAAATACGGCGGCTCCGCGATGATAGAGGATACGCTCAAACAGGGGTTTGCCAGGGACGTCGTTTTGATGAAGTACGTGGGCATTAACCCGGTTATAGTGCACGGCGGGGGTCCCCAGATAGGGGGGCTGCTTAAAAAACTCGGCAAGGAGACGAGGTTTGTAAAGG
>JACRCB010000007.1 GCA_016219165.1 Deltaproteobacteria bacterium
ACTGCACCCTGCTTCTCGGGCACAAACACCTCGCTTTAGACTGAACTCCTTTGCCCATCCCTCTTCGCCGAAGATTTCTACGCCGAGGCTGGAACCATTGCCCCATATTTCAGCTACTATGCCCGAGGAATCGGCAAACCAACGTTCATCAGCAAGCCATTCGTTTGTAAACCATACCTTCTCCCATCTTGGCTCTGGCATCTCAATGTCCCAATCGTGTCTGTTTCCAAGTAAAACCTTTAATCCGTCCGGAGAGACCAGACTTCCGCTGTCGTCGCGCACAACAGCGAATTTCTGTCGTGTGCCGGTGGCGATTTCGTAGCGGTAGAGGTCGTTCACAGACCCATGCCAGCCTGGTCCTTCATCAACTATATTCTCGGGAGTGCGTCCCTGCTTATCCTTATATTCCCGCGCGCTATTCCAATCCGCATATAAGACCCATTTCCCGTCAGGTGTGCATCCTATGAGATGGTCGGTGTTTTTTGTGCTTACGGTTACCCTATTCCCCTTCAGGTCAACCCACTCCATGCCGAATTTATCGCTGTTGATTAAAAGCGCGTCATTTCCGCACCATTCAATGACACCAAAAGGCAACCCCCCTCCGATATCCTTCGCAACGAGTATCTCTTTTTCCCCTTCGATATTAACCTCACTCTTCAATGAGGCTGGTTTCCCGGCCACACAGCCGTAAAGGGAAAAAGAGAAGACCACGAAAGAAAAAAACATCCTCGCAGCGATTTTATTTTTGTATATCGTTTTCATGCCCTGCTCCAGATTCCAACCTTGGGTTCCTTCCGGACCGGTTCAGATTATAGCAAGAGGGGGCTGAATAAACAATGCAGATACCCTATAGTGTGTTTTTTCTACCCCTATTTCTACACTTCAGCGTTTTTAAAGGAAAAAGAGGTGGAAGTTATTCAATCCCTCTCTCAGGAAGACAAGTTGACTGGAGGCATCTGCTAACCAAAAAACTTGTGCTTTGGGATACGCGGGAATCCGCGCGCTCGGTATTAACCCGAAGATGCACCGAGAGTAAAGCTCAATGCCCCGAAGGTTCTCTTTGCAAAAGGAGCTGATGGAATATTTTTTTTCCCTTCACATGTGTGGTATCTACGGGGCTGGTTTAAACATTCAGGGGCAGGCTTAATCAGGAGTCTTGCCCTGCAGGGTTGCCCTGCACATGCCTTGTCTAAATGGGAAAACACCCTAACCTCCCACCCCCACCGGATGAGCGCCCCTCAAGACCTCTTTCAAAAACTCCCCGGTATAAGAACCTTTTATTTCCGAGATCTCCTCAGGGGTGCCTTCCGCGATTATCTCTCCGCCATCCTCCCCTCCCTCGGGGCCGAGGTCTATTATGTAGTCCGCGAATTTTATCACATCGAGGTTGTGCTCTATTATGACTATGGTGTTGCCTGCTTCGGACAGGCTCTTCAGGACGTCGAGGAGTTTCTGGATGTCCGCGAAGTGCAGGCCCGTCGTCGGCTCGTCGAGTATGTAGAGGGTTTTTCCCGTCGCCCTTTTAGAGAGTTCTTTTGCGAGTTTTATCCTCTGCGCCTCGCCTCCAGAGAGTGTCGTTGCGGGCTGCCCGAGCCTTATGTAGCCCATGCCCACGTCATGGAGTGTTTTTAATTTTTCTTTTACGGCCGGGATGTGCTCGAAGAACCTAAGGGCCTCTTCAACGGTCATGTCGAGGCATTCCGTGACGTTTTTCCCCTTATAGGGTATGTCGAGGGTCTCCCTGTTGTAGCGTTTTCCGTTGCACACGTCGCACCTTACGTAGACGTCCGGCAGGAAGTGCATCTCGACCTTTATCACCCCCTCTCCCATGCACGCCTCGCACCTTCCCCCCTTTACGTTGAAACTGAAACGTCCGGGGCCGTAACCCCTCATCCTCGCCGCGGGCAGGAGGCTGAAGAGTTCTCTTATGGGCGTGAATACCCCTGTGTAGGTTGCGGGGTTGCTCCTCGGGGTCCTCCCTATGGGGGACTGGTCTATGCCTATGACCTTGTCTATATAATCGAGCCCCCGGATGGACTCGCACCTCCCGGCCCTTTCGGTCGAGCCGTAAAGGCGCCTTGAGAGTTGCTTATGAAGGGTGTCCACGACGAGGGTCGATTTGCCGCTGCCTGAAACCCCTGTTACGCATGTCATAAGCCCTATGGGAATCTTTACGTTTATCCCTTTCAGGTTGTTAGCGGTAAGGCCGTATAACGACAGGTTTCTGCCGTCGGGTCTTTTCCTTTCGCCGGGCAAGGGGATGGATTTTTCTCCCGACAGGTATCTGCCGGTAACGGACGAGGGGTTGTTTGCTATCTCCCCGGCCTTTCCGGTGGCAACGACCCGTCCGCCCTCTTCCCCGGCGCCGGGGCCCATGTCCACTATAAAGTCCGCGTTCCTTATTGTCGCCTCGTCGTGCTCCACCACGATGACGCTGTTGCCCATGTCCCTTAGCCTCTTAAGCGCCGCGATAAGTTTTCTATTGTCTCTCTGGTGGAGCCCTATCGAGGGCTCATCGAGTATATAGAGGACACCCACGAGGCTTGAGCCTATCTGGGTTGCGAGCCTTATCCTCTGCCCCTCCCCGCCGGAAAGGGTGGAGGCCGGCCTGTCGAGGGTTATATAATCGAGCCCGACGTTGGAAAGGAAAGTCAGCCTTTCGGATACTTCCTTTGTTACCCTCCTCGAAATTTCCTCTTTTACCGGGTCGAGTTTGAGTTTCTTAAAGAATAAGGAGGCGTCTTTCACCGCCATCCTCGTGATGTCCCAGATGTTTTTCCCGTCTATCTTTATGAAGAGGGCCTCTTTTTTAAGCCTCGAACCGGCGCATCCGGGGCAGGGCTGCGTGTTCATGTATCTTTCGAACTCGCCCCGCGCATCAATGGACTCGGTTTCGCGGTAGCGCCTTTCGAGGTTCGTCAATACGCCTTCAAACGGCTGGCAAAAGGTGTATTTACTCTTCCCCCTCGCGTATTCAAAAACTATCTCCTCCTCGCCCGAACCGTAGAAGATAACGTCTCTTAAGTTTTTCGGGAGTTTCTTGAAAGGAATGGCCGGGTCGAACTTATAGTGTTTTGCAAGCGAACCGATTATCTGCTCGAAACGCGAGGGGGCGCCTTTCGGGCCTTTTTTGCCCCACGGGAGTATCGCGCCGCCGGCGAGAGAGAGCGTTTTATCGGGCACGACGAGTTCGGGGTCGAAGTAGAATATATCCCCTATGCCGTTGCATCCGGCGCATGCGCCGTGCGGGCTGTTGAAGGAGAACATCGCGGGGGTTATCTCGGGGTAACTTATCCCGCACACCGCGCAGGAGAGTTTTTCGTTGAAGAAAAACTTTTTTCCTCCCTCGACCTCCGCCTTTACAAGGCCGCCGGAGAGCCTCGCCGCCGCCTCAAAAGAATCGGCAAGCCTCCCCGTTATCCCCTCTCTTGAGATGACGCGGTCCACGACCACGTCTATATGGTGTTTTTTCCTCTTGTCGAGCGCTATGCGCTCTTCGAGGCTCCTTAATGTTCCGTCCACCTTCGCCTTCGTGTATCCGTCTCTTAAAAGTTCCTCGAGTTCCTTTCTGTATTCCCCCTTCCTCCCCCTTACAACCGGGGAGAGGACGAGCAACTTGGCCCCCGCAGGGAGTTCCGCCACCCTGTCTACCATCTGTTGAATGGTCTGGTAGGCGATGGTCTTGCCGCACCTGTAGCAATGGGGCGTGCCCACCCTTGCAAAGAGAAGCCTCAGATAATCGTAGACCTCCGTAACCGTGCCGACGGTTGAGCGGGGGTTTTTACTCGTCGTTTTCTGCTCTATGGCTATTGCCGGAGACAAACCCTCGATGCTCTCCACATCGGGTTTGTCCATCTGCTCCAGGAACTGGCGCGCGTAGGCCGAGAGGCTTTCGACATAGCGGCGCTGCCCCTCCGCATAGATGGTGTCGAATGCGAGGGAGGATTTGCCCGAGCCTGACACCCCGGTTATCACAACGAGCCTGTCCCTCGGGATTTCAAGGTCGAACCCCTTTAGGTTATGCTCCCTTGCGCCTTTTATGGTGATTTTTTCCATGGTTTTTTTAGGGGGTTTTTAAAGATAAAAAAATGTATATACCCCTCACCCAATCCCTCTCCCAGACCCACGCTGACCCATGCTTCGCATAGGTTCCCCGCGCGGGTTCCCCGGAGAGGGGAACTTTTTCTACGCTTTCCTTTTTGCCATCTCCGCCGCCATCTTAAGCGCCGCAATCATGCTTTTGGGGCTCGCAGCCCCCTTCCACGCTATATCGTACGCTGTCCCGTGGTCCACGGAGGTCCTTATTATGGGAAGCCCAAGGGTTACGTTCACCCCGTCCTCGAAGTGGAGGAGTTTAAGGGGGATAAGCCCCTGGTCGTGGTACATGCACACCACACAGTCGAATTCCTTCCTGTTTACGGCTCTGAAAAATGTGGTATCCGGCGGGAGCGGCCCCACGGCGTTCATGCCGGACAATCGCGCTTTCTTCACGGCGGGGGCTATGATTGCGTCCTCTTCCTCCCCAAAGAGTCCATTCTCTCCCGCATGGGGGTTCAGGCCGCAGACCGCAATCCTCGGCCTTTTCAACGCGAAGTATCTTTTAAAGGACTCATCCGTTATCTTTATCGTTTTAAAGATTTTTTCCGCTGTCAGAAGGCGCGGGACCTTTTTCATCGGCTCGTGTATTGTAACGAGCACCACCTTGAGGGACCGGCCCCCGAGCATCATCCTGAAGTCTTTTGTCCCGGTAAGGTGGGCTATGAATTCCGTGTGCCCCGGGAATCCGAAGCCGGCCAGACTTGCCGCTTTTTTATTGATAGGCGCCGTTACCATGGCCGCGCAGTCTCCTTTTCCTGCCATGCAGACGGCCTCCTCGATGTATGCGACCATGGCATTGGCGCTCTCTCTGGCCGGTTGCCCGGGTTTCAGTCTCCGGGGGTCGAGGGAGGAGAGGTTTATGACGTCGCCCTTTTTTGGCGGAGGCAGTCTAAGCCTCTTTGCGATATGGCGGAGGAGCCCTTCGTCCCCCAAAACAACGGGCCTTAAGATGCGCCGTATCTTCGCGGAGGAAAGGGCCTTCAATACAATCTCGGGACCCACGCCCACCGGGTCGCCCATCGTTATCGCTATCACCGGTTTCATAAGATTCCTTGGTCCGCCGGAAAGGATTTTAATGGGAAATAAAAAGAAATTACCTTACCATTAAGAACTCCGCCATAAATGGCGGAGTTCTTCAACGGCGGGGTCGAGAAACTTTTTACAAAAAGTCTCCCTCAGAGCCGGATATCTATATGGGAAATTCTTTTCATCTCGGTAATCCAGAGTTTGTATCTTTCCTCGACGGTTTTCTGGTAGATGGTGTTCTTTATCGCATCCCGGACTTTTTCAAGCGGGGCGGCTTTGCCCTCCACGCCGTCCAGTAGTTGTATCATGTATATGCCTTCCGGCGCGGTAATCGGAGGGCTTATCTCCCCCTTCTTAAGCGTTTTTGCGGCCTCTTCCAGTTGCGCGGAGACCTCCCCGCTTTTTACATAACCGATATCCCCGCCGTTTTGAATGTCCGGCCCCTCGGAATATTCCTTTATGAGTTCGGCAAAGTCTCTTCCCCTTTTAATCTCCTCCTCCAGCGCCGCAAGGCGTGTTTTCTGCAACTCTCCTTCCGCCGCCGGCAGAAGCAGCACCCTCAAGTTGTATGAGGGCGGAGTGAAGAACTGTTCCATATTCTGTCTGTAATATTCCTCTACGTCCTCGTCCCGGACGGATACCCTCGAGCGGAACTGCTGGTTTGCGAATTTGACCCGCCTGATGTCCTCTTTTAGCTGGTCCCGGTATTGCGCGTAGGTGAGGCCGCTCTGGGCGAGCGCCGTAAGGAGGGTTTGCTGCGTTATATTGTTCTGTTTCTTTATGTCTTCAACCGCATTGTCGATCTCGCGTTCGCTCACCTCTATCCCGGCCCTTTCGGCGGACTGCTTCATGAGCATCTTCTCTACGAGGTTGTCGAGGACTTTACTCCTTGTCTCCACGGCATTGCCCGCCTTGGGAGGTTCTCCGCCCTTAAGCCCTCCCAGAAAAACGGCGGTTTCCGCGTTCAGTTCCGAAAGGGTTATTATGCCGTCGTTCACAACAGCGACAACCCTGTCTACAATCTCCGGATATGCCGGGGGCACGGCGTATGCCGCAAGGAAAATAAATGCAAGGAACGAAATGAAAGGTCTGAACAGGTAAGTTATCTTCACATCAATCCCTCACTCACATCTATCTTTGAATTTTTCTTAAGTGTCAGCACCCAGAGTCTGTACTCTTTTTCGGCCTTTTCCCTGAAGAGCGTTTCATCTATGTCGCCCTGTACCGCTTTGAAGGAGAGGGTCTTCTGTTTTTTCCTTTCCTCCACCTTGAAGATATGATACCCGTAAGGCGTTTTTACTATCGTGCTTATCTTGCCAGCGGCCAGGGTGAACACGACGTCGAATTCAGGCGGCATTTCGCCGGGGCTGAAAAATCCGAGGTCCCCGCCCTCTTTCGCCTCTGGGCCTATGGATACCCTTTTTGCCACATCCTCGAACCTCTCTTTTTCGAGCATCCTTTTCGCCTCTTTCGCCTTCTCTTCGGTCCCGACCACAATCATCCGGGCATGGACCTGCTCCGCCACGGAGTATTGGGGAATATTTTTCTCGTAATACTCCCTCGCCTCTTTTTCGGTTACCTCGATACGCGGGTTTATGGCGGTTTCTACGGCCTTTTTTACGAGGAGCCTGTTTTCTATCTCCTTTCTCCAGTTCTCGGTTGTAGCATACCTTTCGAGTATCGCGGCCCTCATTTCCGGGGTTTCGAGGTTCTGGCCCATGTTCTTTATTTCGTCCTCGAGTTCTTCTCTGCTTACCTTAAGCCCGATTTTCACGGCCTCACCGAGGATGACTTTCTCCTCTACGAGCTGGTTTATCAGGCTTTTTTTCAACTCGGCTAATTCCTCGGGCGCAATATTCTCCCCGGAAAGGAGTTCCTTGAGCGCCCGGTCATACTCGCCGTAGGTTATGGTGGAACCGTTGATTCTCGCTATGACCTTTGAGGGGTCTGTTTTCCTTGAGCAGGACGCAATGGTTAAAAGGAGCAATAAAAACGCAACGCCCCGGAGAAGCCTTTTTTGTACAAAGGGTTTTCCGGCCGGACGAGAAGAACTTTCCTCCCATGCCGGAAGCATTGTCTGAAGGTTTTTTGAAAGGATTGTCCTATCCATCAAATTCCCTTTTCCGGGAACATTTCCGCAAGAAGTATTCCTCTAACCTCTCCCAAAGGATTTCAAATGACGGCGCCTCAAAGTTTTTGGAAGCGCGATAATCTTAAAATTCTAACATCCATTCCCCAGTTCTTGCAACATGTATCTTGCCGCCTTAAGCGGGTCTTCCCCCTCCCCCATGGAATACACGAGTTTCTCATCCGGCGTAAGCCTGAATCTTTTCGGTTCCTTCTTTATGAGCCGGTGAATCCGCCCCGCGGTATCCGGCGGCACGCCCTCCGCCTTTTTTGAGAACGTGGCGTAAAGCCGTAAGCCTTTGTGCGAGAGTTCGGTTACGCCGAGGGGTTTAAGTGATAACTTGAGTCCCGTAACCGCAAAGAGGTCTTTGCACACCTCTGGAAGGCCGCCGTAACGGTCTATGAGTTCTTCCATGAGAAGGTCGAGGCCCTCGGATGTTCCAACGCTTGACAGTCTTTTGTAGAATGTGAGCCTCTCTCTCGTATCCGGCACGTATCCTTCGGGGATGTAGACGGAGAGTTTCAGGTTTACCTCGCAGGGGGCCTCGTGCTCGATTTTTTCTCCTTTTATCTCCTTTACCGCCTCCTCCAATAACTGCGCGTACATATCGAAACCGACCGCGGCTATATGCCCTGACTGCGTCTCTCCGAGAACCTCCCCGGCCCCCCGTATCTCGAGGTCATAGGCCGCAATCCTGAATCCGCTTCCCAGGTCCGAGAGTTCTCTTACGACCTCTATCCGTTTTTGCGCCTCGGGGGTAAGGGCTGCTTCATCGGGCGAGATAAGGTAGGCGTACGCCCTGTGGGAGCTCCTTCCCACCCTTCCCCTCAACTGGTAGAGTTCGGCCAGCCCGAAGAGGTCCGCCCTGTTTATGATTATCGTATTGGCGGATGGGATATCGAGGCCCGATTCTATTATAGTCGTTGAAAGGAGAACGTCGCATTCCCTGTTTACAAAAGAGAGCATGACCTTTTCGAGTTCTCCCTCCCTCATCTGTCCGTGTGCAACCGCTATCCTCACGCCGGGCTTTATCCCCGATGTCAGGCGCATGAGGCGGCCGCGGATTTCCGCGATACTCTCGACCCTGTTGTGAACAAAAAACACCTGGCCCCCTCTTCTAAGTTCCCTCTCTATCGCCTCCTTTATGGTTTCGTCATCGAACCTTATAACCCTCGTTACAATCGAAAGCCTGTCTTCGGGCGGGGTGTTTATGATGCTTAGGTCCCTTACGTCGGCGAGCGCCATGTGGAGGGTCCTGGGGATGGGGGTCGCGGTGAGGGTGAGGACGTCGGCTTCCTTCTTGAGTTCCTTCAGTTTTTCCTTGTCCCTTACGCCGAAGCGGTGTTCCTCGTCGATTATTATCAATCCGAGGTCTTTGAATTCAACGTCCTTCTGAAGGAGCCTGTGCGTGCCTATGATTATGTCTATCGCGCCGGACCTAAGCCTTTCGAGCACCCCTTTCTCGTCTTTTTTCGACCTGAAACGGCTTAAGACATCGACCTCCACGGGAAAAGGGGCGAATCTTTTTTTGAACGTCAAAAAGTGCTGTTGGGCAAGGACCGTCGTAGGGACGAGAAGAGAGGCCTGTTTATTGTCGAGGGTTGCCCTGAAGGCCGCCCTCATCGCCACCTCGGTCTTGCCGTAGCCGACGTCCCCGCATATGAGCCTGTCCATGGGTTTTTCACTACCCATATCCTTCATAACCTCTTCTATCGCCCTTTCCTGGTCCGGGGTGGCGTCGTATTCGAAGCCCGCCTCAAATTCCGTAAAGAGTTTGCCCGGCGGGGAATACGTATGGCCCCTCGCAACCTTTCTCTCGGCATAGAGTTTCAAAAGTTCCCCCGCTATCCTTTCCGCCGCCTTCTTGACCCTGCCTTTTCTCTTTTCCCAGCCGCTGCCGCCGAGTTTATCGAGTTCGGGCGCACTCCCTTCCACCCCGTGGTATTTCGATACAATGTCCATCCTGCCTACGGGAAGGTAAAGTTTGTCGCCGTCCCTGTATTCGATGAGTATAAAGTCGTTGGTAATGCCATCCGTAGAGAGACTAAAGAGCCCCCTGTAAAGCCCTATCCCGTGGAGCGCATGCACGATGAAGTCCCCTTCAGAGAGGTCTTTCATCTCGCTTAAAAACGTATCGAGTTTCCTCGAAGGCGGGGCCCTTCTTTTAACCCTCTCGCCGAAGATTTCCTCTTCCGTTACAACCGCAATTAATTCTTCCGGGACGCTGAAGCCCGAACTCAACACCCCCTCGGCTATTTTTATGCACGGCTTAACTCCGTCCTCCGTTATCTCGAAACCCTTTATCGCGGCGATAGAAAAACCCTCGAAGAGTTCCTGCATCCTTTCCGCCTGCCCCTTGTTGTGCGCCGTAAGGTATACGGAAAAGCCGCGGTCCCGCCATTCCCTTAGTCTTTGTTTAAGGGGCGAAAGTTCTTTTTTGAGCGCGATATCCTGCTTTATATCGAGGTTGGAATGCGTCTTAATCTCCACACCCGCGCTTTTAAGGGGTTCGATGAGGATAAGGGGGTGACTTAAGAGGGCCGAATCGAAAGAATCTTTTCCGAGGTATAGTTCCTCCGGCCTTACAAGGTAAGGCTTATCGGAAGACCTCTCTGCCGCCTCCCGCGAGAATCTTTCCACCGCGACCGAAGTAAGGGCCGGGTCAACAACGGCAACTATCGCATCTCCGATGTAATCGAAGACCGTATCGAGTTTTTCGTAAAAAAACGGAAGCAGGCCGGGGAACTCCTGCGTCTCGGCGGATTCCCTGAGGCTTGTATAAAAGGGCTCCCATTCCTCCCTCGTCCTTGCGAGTTCATCGACCCTTTCCAGAAACCTGTCCCTGGCAAACCCCCTTGCCTCGGCCGAGAAGTCCGCCTCCTTTGCGGGGAGAAGCCTTACCTCCGTGAGTTCCTTCTGAGACCTCTGGGTGACCGGGTCGAACGTCCTTATAGATTCGACCCCGTCACCGAAGAATTCAATCCTTACCGGGTATCTTTCGACAGGCGGGAATATATCGAGTATATGGCCCCTGACGCTCGTCTCCCCTCTTTCCTCCACCATGCCCGCCCTTTTATAACCCATTCCCTGGATGGCCGTTAAAAGCCCGTCTCTATCGTATTCGCCCCCGATTTCCAGTTTCAGGGTCTTTTTCCTGAGAACCTCCCTCGGCATTACCCTGCCGAGGAGGTTTGTTGCCGCGCTTACCGCGATAAAGGGTTTTTCTTCGCAGACGAGGTTATGTAAAAACTCTATCCTTTTTGCGGAAATCTCGGGGTGAGGGGATTGGGGTTCGAAAGGCAGAAGTTCCGTTGAAGGATAGAAAAAGACTTCCCCTGAGAGAAAAAATCTCAAGTCCGAAGCGAAGCCCTCGGCGCCCTCCTCGTCGGGGAGCACGGCGAGAATCGGTTTTTTTATGGAGCGCAATGCCGCGGCGAGGAAATACGCCTTTGAAGAGCCTGTAAGCCCCGAGAGGACAAACCTCTGCCCCGGCTGAAGGGAGGATATCCCCCCCGCAACTTTTTTAAAAAGACTTGGAACAGGAGGTCTTGTCAATGACATCTGAGCGGTTTATTATAACATAATAGGGAAGAATTGTATAAAACACTTTATTGACAGTGCGTTAAGCGGATGGTATTGTTTTGATAATTCAGAAAAAGTGAATGACTTCAGTTAAATGAAAAAAGGCGAGAGGCAATACGACCTATCTAAGGAAGTCGATGTCCTTGCCAGCGGATTATTCGGTATAAAAGAAGAGTAAATGAAAATCACAATAACAGGACATGCGAGGTTCGAGGCGTCCAGAAGAGGCATATCTGAAGACCTTATAAAATCCGTTGTCAAAGCCCCGCAGCAAAAATTGTCTTCAAAAAAGGGGCGGATTGTAGTACAAAAGAAATACTATGATAAAATAGAAAGTAAGGAAATGCTCCTCAGGGTAATAGGAACGGAAACAGAGGGAGAATTTAACAGGATGCTGAAAAAGTCCCCTATTGTCATTGCGAGGAGCGATTTTTGCGGTTGCGAGGCGAAGCCGAAGCAAACCAGGAGATTCCTCGCTCCGCTCGGAACAGGCTCCGCAATCTCTAACTGCTTGATTTATCTAAAGATGGGATTGCTTCGCTTTGCTCGCAAAGACGGCAACTTGAGTTTTTCCGCAACCTGTTAAAGTTATAACAGCGTATAAGACATCAAAGGGCGACAAATATTGGATTAAGGGAGGCTAAAGTGGAAGTAATTTTTGATCCGGAGACCGATACCATGACCATCATTTTTAGAGAGGCAAAAGTTGCTGAGAGCGACGAAATAAAAGAGGGGCTCATTGTAGATTATGGCAAAGACGGGAAGGTCGTGTCCATAGAGATTATGGATGCCTCCGAACAGGTTGCGGAGCCTCAGGGGATACTTTATGAGTTGAAATCTAAAGAGAAAGCCCTCGCATAATCTTACACCCCATTCAACCGTCCATGCCCCTATACCCCATATTCCTCGACATCAAAAACAAGCCCTGCCTTGTTATAGGCGGCGGCAGCGTTGCAAATAGAAAGACCCTATCCCTGCTTTCAGCGGGTGCAAAGGTAACGGTAATAAGCCCAACTCTTACAGAGGGGCTTAAAAAACTTAAAAAGGCCAAAAAAATACTTCATATTCCGAGGAGATACGCTCCGGGAGACCTTAAGGGGTTTTTTCTTGCGGTAAGCACTGCGGGCTCAAGGCGTATGAATGAGACTGCCCATAGAGATGCGCTGGATCTAAAAGTCCTTCTTAATGTCGCGGACAATCCTGGATTCGGAAATTTCATAGTTCCGTCCGTTGTAGAAAGGGGGGATATTAAGATAGCCATATCGACATCGGGTAAAAGTCCCTATTTCGCGAAGACATTCCGGCAGGCGCTCGAAAAGGGTCTCCCGCCGGAACTCGCGAAATTTATCGAAATACTCGGAGGGGTGCGCAGTAAATTGTTGAAAGAAAGGGTAAAAAGTGATAAAAAGAACAAGATATACGCAGACTTTTTCAATTCCCCGGTTCTCGAATGGATAAGGGAGGGTTCATTGGTCAGGATAAACAAGTTTCTAAGAGAAAATCTCGGAAGGGGATATAGCCTTTCCAGACTGGGGATTAAGGTCAGATAACACTACCGCCCCCGGACGTGTTGGGGGAAGCAGTCTTTTGCGGATAACTGACAGCCGATAACGGATAACCGATTGAGCGAATTTTTTTTCCATATAACGGCCGCGGCGTATCTAACAGCCACATTAATCTACATAGCCTATCTTTTCTCGCACAGGGAAGGCTTTTTAAATGTTGCCAAGTACATACTCTACGCGGGTTTTGCCTCGCATACCGTTACGATTATCGCGAGGTGGCTGGAGGCGGGGAGGACCCCGGTAACCGGGCTCCACGAGTCTCTCACGTTTTTTTCATGGATTACGGTCGCCCTTTATATAATCCTTCTCTACCGTTACAGGATATATGTATTGGGCGCCTTTGTTGCGCCTTTTGCGTTTCTTCTCATAATCACCGCTTCTTTCCTCCCGGGCGAGATTGTGCCGCTTGCGCCGGTTCTCGAGAGTTTCTGGCTGCCGGTGCACGTAATACTCGCATTCATCGGGAATGCCTTCTTCGCTCTGGCGGGCATATTTGGTATAATGTATCTCATACAGGAGCATCACCTTAAAAGCCGGAGGATAAAGGGGCTGTATTTTCTTCTGCCCTCCGTTGAGATACTCGATGAACTTAACTACAGATGCCTTACATACGGGTTCCCTCTTCTAACGCTCGCTATCATCACCGGCGCGGTGTGGTCAGAGTATACGCTGGGCAGTTACTGGAACTGGGGCCCGAGGCAGATATGGTCCCTTATAACGTGGTTTCTCTACGCGGCACTCATCCATGGCCGGCTTACAACGGGCTGGAGGGGGAGGAAGGCCGCCATATTCTCGGTCGCGGCGTTTCTGGTGCTTCTGGGCTCTTTTTTGGCGATAAACGTACTCCTCGGAGGCGCCCACGGGCTTTTAAAATGAGCCTTCAGGCAATATTTCCACAAAAAGTTCCGCCTGAGGCGCCGGGTGTATAAAAAGGCATGAACCTCGTAATCGTAGGGCTTAACCACAGGACGGCCCCGATAGAAATAAGGGAGAAACTCTCTTTCCCGCCCGACACGCTCGGGGAGCCGCTTAAAAGGCTCACGGCCAATTACGGCATAAACGAGTGCGTGATACTTTCCACCTGCAACAGGGTCGAGGTCATAGGTGTTGTCCATGAGATAGAAAAGGGAGTATGGGAGATAAAGCGTTTCCTGTCGGAATACCATAACATACCGCTTGGAACCCTCGACGGCCACCTCTACGTGCATACGGGTGAGGATGCGGCAAGGCATCTTTTCAGGGTTTCTTCCGGACTCGACAGCATGGTAATGGGGGAGCCCCAGATACTCGGACAGGCAAAGGACGCATACAGTGCGGCCGTCTGCAACTCCGCGGCCGGAGTCATCATAAACAAACTCTTCCATAAGGCCTTCTCGGTTGCAAAGAGGGTCCGGACCGAGACAAGGATAGGCGCATCGGCCGTTTCAGTAAGTTTTGCCGCCGTGGAACTGGCGAAGAAAATCTTCGGGAACTTAACCGGCACGACGGTCATGCTCATAGGCGCCGGCGAGATGGCGGAACTTGCGGCAAGGCATCTATTATCAAACGGAGTAAGAGAGGTGCTCATTACGAACAGGACCTATGAAAAGGCCGTGGAGATGGCGAGGGAATTCAGGGGCACGGCCATAATGTTCAGGGAGTTCCAGCATTACCTTAAAAGCGCGGACATCGTCATCTCCTCAACAGCGTCCGTGAACTTCATAATAAGGCCGGACGACGTGGCCGCGGTGATGAAGGAGAGGAAACACAGGCCCATGTTCTTTATAGACATATCGGTTCCGAGAAATATAGACCCCCTCGTAAATAACCTCGACAACGCCTATGTCTTCGACATAGACGACCTTCAGGGGGTCGTGGAGGCCAACCTGAAGGAGAGGGCGAAGGAGGCAAGGCAGGCGGAGGCGATAATAGACGAGGAGATACGGACCTTTTACCGCTGGGTGGACTCCCTCGATGTAGTGCCTACGATAATAGCCCTCCAGCAGAGCCTTGAAAGGGTAAGGAAGACGGAACTGGAAAAGGCCCTTTCACAGTTGTCCGGGATTACCGAGAAAGACCGCGAGGTGCTGGAAGCAATGACCGTAGCGATAATAAAAAAGATAATCCACAACCCGGTAACTCATCTTAAGAAGGAATCGAAGAGTGTTGACGGGGATTTCTACATAGATGCCGTGCGCAGACTGTTTGACCTCGAAAAGGAAGAGGCGATAAAGAAGGCCGAAAGCGGCGAGGAATAAAAAAGGAAAACCGTTTACCGGAGGCCTGTTTTCCGGGAAGGAGGAGCGGCAATGGAGTCTATTATGACAAAAAAAGGCAGTTCCGCATCATACGGGTTTAAAACTTTTATCTTTCTCTGTATGGTTTTATTTGCCTCGGCAGGTTGCACCGTAGGCGGTAAAGAGCCACCTCGCTCCGCGGCCCCGGTCCCTGCCGCCCCGGTTGCTGCCGCGGCCTTCACCGCCCCGCATTCGGAAGGGGTCCTTATATTAGCCGGCGAAAAATCCCTCGGCGAACAATTCGCCGGAAGAATAAAGGACAATTACAAGAAAGAAACCGACCAGTATAAAAATGCCGAGGTCAGGTATTACTATGCAAAGGCATCGTTCGATGCATGGATAGCGCAGATTAAGACGGATCTGGCGGAAGGCACGGACATCAATGACTCATTCCAGTACAAAGCCCTGCTTCAGGGCACATCCAATAAGATTCAGGCCCTTACCGGGTATATAAACGGCGTATACGCCGCTTCCTCGAACCCCGCAAAGGTGGTGAAGGTGGGGGATATACCCGCGGAACTGGCGGATGCCGGAACAAGAATATCGCAGGAATGGCAGGGGGCCGGGCAGGGGAGAAGGGAAGAAATAAAAAGCGAGCTCGATAGTCTGATATGGAAATCCTTCGATGAAATCTGAGGGAGGAATAGGAGGCATTTGTTGGCTGTGAAAAGTCGGCGGAAAGACATCGTTGTGCCGGTCGTGGTGGAAATCCCCAAGGGATGCCGGAATAAATACGAGTACGATAAGGAAAAAAAGGTAATAAAGTTCGACCGCATGCTCTTTTCAGCCGTCCATTACCCGAGCGATTACGGTTTCATCCCTGAAACCCTCGCTGAGGACGGGGACCCGCTCGACGCGCTTGTGCTTGTATGGGAGCCGACGTTCCCCGGTTGTTTTATCGAGACGAAACCCGTGGGGCTCTTCAAGATGTGGGATGAAAAAGGCCCCGACGAAAAGATACTCTGCGTCCCGGTTATGGACCCCTTCTGGAACTATATAGAAAACCTTAAGGATGTGCCGCCCCACCTCTTGAAAGAGATAGAACACTTTTTCTCGATATACAAAGACCTCGAGGAGAAGAAAACCGGGGTAGAGGGCTGGGGGAACCGCGGCGCCGCGATTAGAATCATAAAAGAATCTTACAAACGATACCGGAAAAAGGGCTCAAGATAAGGCGGGCTATATAAACGACGGTTTTCTCACCGTCGAAGGGTCTCCGCCATTTATGCCTGCCCCGTACTTGATACCGGGGCGGAGTTCTTCAGGAAAGGTTTTTCTGAAAAACAAGGAATTGACGAGAACGATAAAAATAGGCACGCGCGCAAGCGTCCTTGCCCTCTGGCAGGCAAACTGGGTCAAGGGAGAACTTGAGAAGAGATACCCCGCGGTCGAGGTCTCCCTCGAGAAGATAAAGACCACCGGGGACAAGATAACGGACGTCCCCCTCGCAAAGGTCGGGGGCAAGGGGCTCTTTGTAAAGGAAATAGAAGAGGCGCTCCTTTCAGGGAGGGTGGACCTTGCGGTACATTCGATGAAGGACGTTCCCACACTCCTGCCCAAGGGGCTCCACTTGAAGGCCATAACGGAAAGGGAAGACCCGAGGGACGTCGTAATCTCAAGGGGAGGGAGGAAACTTCTCGAACTTCCCGTAGGCGCGCGGATAGGGACATCGAGCCTCAGGCGCCAGGCGCAGCTATTATGCCTCAGGCCGGATTTCGAGGTCGTGGGTTTGAGGGGCAACCTCGACACCCGCATAAGAAAACTCGAAGGCGGCGCGTTCGATTGCGTGATACTCGCGGGGGCGGGCATTAAAAGGCTCGGCTGGGGGGATAAGATTACGGAATATCTGCCGCCCGAGACGATGCTGCCCGCGATAGGACAGGGCGCATTGGGCATAGAGACAAGGACAGATGACGAGCATGTAAATAAACTCATCTCCTTCTTCGACCACCCGGAAACTTCCGTCGCGGTAACGGCCGAGAGGGCGATGCTTAAAAGGCTCGAAGGGGGGTGCCAGGTGCCCATAGCCGCATACGGGACCGTCCGGGGGGACGGCGTCTTGAAACTTACCGGGCTTGTAGCCTCAACGGACGGGAAGACCGTGGTAAAGGATTCGCTCGAGGGAAACGCCGACAGGGCCGGGGAACTCGGAACTGTACTCGCGGAAAGACTCCTTAAGATGGGCGCAAGAGAGATACTGGCCGAACTCTACGGTGCCGAAACCCGCTTGATGCGGGAAAACACCCCGGAGGTCTGAGCCGGGGGGAGCGGAAGTTTTCCACGAAAGCGGAGAAGTAATGGAATTATCAAACGCCTCTTTGCTCGTAAGCCAGCGGGACTTCCCTTTCTCGGGGCTCGATGAGTTCTTTAGACTCATCACACCCCGCCTGAAGGACGGCTATGCGGTTGCAAGAAGGGGCGGCACGCTAAGATTTATTTTTATCATAGAAGGTAATCCATACTGCGGGGCCGTCGTCGGTCCGGAAAAGAAAGGATGCACGGAGATAAGGGATTTTTTTACCTGGTACAGGGAAAGGGGTTCCGCGGACATAGATATTTTTTCTTCCGACAAGAAAACTCTCCTCTGCATGCTCGTTAAGATAAATTACGCGCCGTCCCAGAGTTTCTCGACGGACGTTGTAAACCTCGAAGACGTGCTTAAGAGGGTAAAGAAGCGGGGAGGGGACGGGGTCATGGCAATAGGTGAAGCAGGGAGGTGGGGCTTCGCGATATTCATGAAAGGAGAGGTGGTATTTACCTCTCTTCCCGGGAAAGAGGACTCCGCCGAATCACCCCTCGAAAGGCTCCTTTTATACACCTACAGCGTCCCGCCTGAAAGCCCGCTTTCTGTGGAGATTTATACGGAGACAAAGGTTATGCCAGCGGGGGATTCGCTTCCATTCCCCGCAGAGGGCATTGCAACGCATTATACCGGGGCGCCGTATGAGGCATATCTGGAACTTATAGAGGGCGGAATTACGAAGGGTGCCTACCCTGTAAAAGGAACACTGACCATAGGGAGGGAAACCACAAACCAGGTCTATCTCGAGGAGGCCGGGGTTTCGAGGGAACACGCGGCCGTAAAACAGAGCAAGGGCGGTTATGTAATCGAGGATTTAAAGAGCGCAAACGGGACGTTTTTCAAGGGGATAAGGATAACGGCAAAGGAATTGAATGACAATGACGAGATAAACATAAGGAAATATACGCTCCGCTTCCACGGCCCCCGGAGAGAGGGAAAGGGAGAAGAGGCGAGGCCTTCTTCGGAGCCGGAGGGCGTACGTGTGGCCCCGGAAAGACCGAGCCGCGGGATAGAACCCGCCCCGGCGCCCATAAAGGGCCCCGCACTCGTAATGGACGATGGGACCGCCTATCCCCTCGGAGGCGTTACAACGATAGGGAAGGACGAGGACTGCAGCGTAAACCTAAGCGGGATGCTCGTGGCAAAAAAACACGCGGTAATAATGAAAGGTAAAGACTTCTTCAAGGTTATAAAAAAGAGCGGGCTCTCGCCCCTTAAGATAAACGGCGAAAAGGCGGACGAGCACATACTCAAGGACGGGGACGTTATAGAGATAGGGGGGCGGACAATGACCTTCAGGGCGGGATAAAAACGCCGGAATACTTTCCCTTGGGATTGAAAGATGGTAAATGCAAAGGTCTATTTCGTCGGGGCGGGCCCCGGGGACCCGGGGCTTATAACGTTAAAGGGGATAGAGGCCCTTAAAAAGGCCGATGTGATTATCTACGATTTCCTCGCGAATAAAAAGCTCATCGAACATGCAAGATATGGCGCGGAGGCCGTTTACGTCGGCAAAAAGGGGAGATTCAGGCACGTCTCTCAGGAAAAGATAAACGGACTTATAATAAGATACGCCGGAAAAGGAATGACGGTCGTCCGGCTTAAAGGCGGGGACCCCTTCATATTCGGAAGGGGCGCCGAGGAGGCGCTCTCCATTGAGAAAAAAGGCATACCCTTCGAGGTAATCCCCGGCGTTACATCGGCAACGGCCGCGCCCTGTTATGCCGGGATTCCACTCACCCACAGGGACTTCTCGTCAGCGGTAACATTCCTTACGGGTCAGGAAAGCCCGGGAAAGGAAGTATCCGCCGTCGAGTGGGATAGACTTGCGCGCTGCTCCACCCTCGTAATACTCATGGGCTGGAAGAACCTTCGGGCCATAGTCAAGAAACTCGTCGAGAACGGCAGACCCCGGCAAACCCCTGTTGCGATTATAAGGTGGGGAACGCTCCCGAAACAGAAGTGTGTTACGGGAACACTCGGCAATATAGCGGAGATTTCAGAAAAGGAAGGCATGCTGCCGCCGGTCGTAATAGTCGTGGGGGATATAGTGAAACTCAGGGATAAACTCAACTGGCTGGAGGCAAAGCCGCTTTTCGGAAAACGGGTGCTCGTAACCAGGGCGGCCGGGCAGGCAGGGGTTTTTACGGAACTCCTCGAAGGATACGGCGCGCAGGCGATTGTTTTTCCCGTGATAAAGACCGCGGCGCCGGGGAACTATAAGGCCGCGGATGCCGCCGTCAGAAATCTGAACGGCTACGATTGGGCTGTATTTACGAGCGTAAACGGTGTAAAATATTTTTTTGATAGGTTGTGCAAACTCGGCTATGATATACGGGAACTCAAGGGGGTCAGGGTCTGCGCGATAGGGCCCGCGACCGCGGCGGCGGTAAAAGAGAGGGGAATCAAGGTAGACCTTACCCCGAGAGAGTACCGGGCGGAATCCGTCATAGAGGCGTTCGGGAAGAAAAATATAAAAGGGAAAAGATTCCTTCTCCCAAGGGCGTTGAAGGCTCGGGAGGTCCTGCCAGAGGAGATTGAAAGACTCGGCGGCAAGATTGACGTTGTTACTGTCTACAGGACGATAAAGCCCGTGGAAGAAACAAAGGAATTGAAAAAACTGCTCGCGGACAAAGGGGTGGATGTCGTAACATTTACCTCTTCTTCGACCGTTGAGAATTTCGTAAGCCTATTTAAAAAGGGCGAGATTAAAAGATTGTTGAAAGGCGCGGCTATCGCCTGCATAGGCCCGGTAACCGCGGACGCGGCGAAAAAACAGGGACTGAAAGTGGATATAATGCCAAAGGATTACACGATACCCGCGCTTGCCCGGGCCACGGCGGGGTATTTCAAAGGAAGGTGAAATATTTTGGAAATAGCGAGTGCAACAACCTTCTAAATCTTGGCATACCGACGAATCAATTATTGCTTTAATAAAGGTTATGAATAACAGAATACAAATAAATATCCCGCACGAAAATATAGCGGAGTTCTGCCGGCGCAATCATATTCGGAAGCTGTCTTTTTTCGGCTCTGTGCTCAGGGGTGATTTTGGGGCGGATAGCGATGTGGATGTTCTTGTTGAGTTCTTTCCCGGTATGGGGCCCGGGTTAATCGGCATTTCTCACATGGAACTTGAACTTTCAGAAATCTTAGGCAGGAAAGTTGACCTGCGAACCCCCAACGAGATTAGCAGATATTTCAGGGATGAGGTTGTTTCCTCTGCGCTGGTAGAGTATGCAGAAAGATGATTTAATACGCTTAAAACATATGGTGGATGCGGCTAAAGAAGCGCGTTC
>JACRCB010000105.1 GCA_016219165.1 Deltaproteobacteria bacterium
TCCGATATTGCCCTCCTCTATAAGGTCCTGAAGCGGCAGCCCCCTACCCATATACTTCTTTGCGATGCTTACAACGAGCCTCAAGTTCGCCTCTATCATCTTTTTTCTGGCGTCCTCATCCCCACGGGCGATCTTCCTGGAAAGGGATTTCTCCTCGGCAGACGTTAGAAGATGGTATCTCCTGATGCCGTCAAAATAAAGTTTTATCGAATCCCTCGGGGTGAAGGACTCCCCGGCGTCGGAGGGAACCCCTCTGCCCGTATCCATTTGGAAATCTCTTCCGTTCTTCGACCCCATAAGATGTCGTCCACTGAATATAAATACATTGTTTAAGGTCATAGAGATGAAATTCACGGAGGAATTACATGTATACTACAAAACGGTGTCTAAGGCAAGAAAAAAAGCGGATTTCGCGTCTTTTTACCCTGCCTTATCTCAAAATGGAGGTGCGCGGGGCCGGCGTTTCCACTGTCGCCGATGAGCGCTATCTCCTCACCTTTTCTGACATTATCCCCTGCCTTGACAAGATTCTTTTCGTTGTGGGCATAAACGGTATAGTAGTTATCCGCATGGCGGAGGATGACCACATTTCCGTAACCCTTCATCTGGTCGTCCGAATAAACCACCCTCCCGTCGTCAGCGGCCTTTACCGGAGCGCCCTTCGTCGCCTTTATGTCTATGCCGTAGTGCATCGCCTGGCCCCTCACTCCGAACGGCGAGATGACCTCGCCGGCAACTGGCCACGCGAATCTGCCTTTTTCTACGACTATCTTGTCCGGAGATTCAGAGCCTTCCGGGGTCTCTTTTATGCCATGGGGTTTGCTGAAGGGTTTACGGGGTTCGA
Organism: Deltaproteobacteria bacterium; assembly: GCA_016219165.1. Taxonomy (GTDB): domain Bacteria; phylum Desulfobacterota; class GWC2-55-46; order GWC2-55-46; family DRQE01; genus JACRCB01. Next base: position 845 of record JACRCB010000105.1, read on the forward strand.
CCTTTCTTACGGAGCGGGCGCCGGGGATGAATATCTTCCGGCCCTCGGTTATCTTGGCGGGGTCATTTATGTTATTCGCCTCAGCCACATCCTGGGCATCGACCCCGTAGGTGCGGCTTATCCTCCATAGAGTTTCCCCCTTGCCTACGGTATGATAGACGCCCCCGGAGGCAGCATGCCGCGTGGCGGCGCAGCCGGACAATATGGCGATAAGCAGTATTCCATGAAGCAACTTTTTTTTTAAACACATCAAATCTTCTTGGGTTTTTAAATCGGGTGCTCGCCCCCGGCGCCACTTTAGTGGTGCTGGGCTATGACGGGATTACCTGTCTTAAGCGCAAAGGCTGTCTCGAAATCAGACGACGAACTTCATAACGAAAAAACCGAGAATAAGAAGAAGGGTAAAGGCAACCGTAAGGAGGTTAAAGTACCTGTCTATAAAGACCTTTATCCGTTCGCCGTATTTATAGATTAAAGCCGAAACCATAAAGAAGCGGGCGGAACGGCTCACAATCGAGGCGATGACGAATACGAAAAAATTTATCCCGAAAGCGCCCGCGCTAATGGTGAATATCTTGTACGGTATGGGGGTGAAGCCAGCTATCCCCACGGCCCATGCGTCGTAGTGGCGGTAGAGTTGCTGCAGATAGAGGTACCTGTCGGTCCAGCCGTATAATTTCAGGATATTGTATCCGATGCCCTCCATAAAGTAAAGCCCTATGGCATAGCCGAATATACCGCCTAAAACCGACCCCACCGAAGAAATAGCCGCGAAACGGAAGGCCTTTTTGGGAAGGGCGAGCGAGAGGGCGATAAGAAGCACATCAGGGGGAATGGGGAAGAAACTCGATTCGGCGAATGCAATCAGAAAAAGGGCCCATACGCCGTAGGGCGTGTGGGCATAGGAAAGGACCCGGTTATAAAGCCTTTTAAGCATAGGACATCGCTCTTGAAAGAATGGTAAGCCCGCGGACGGGGCGTTAAGAAACCGGGTGCGATAAAAAAGCTATCCGGATTTTTCCTGCTGCCAGCCGTATCTGCCGATGAGTTTTACGAACCTGCACCCTCCCAGACTCTCTCTTGTTATCTTCCCCCGCTTTTTGGTAACCCTTAAGAGGTCCTGCACGAACTCCCCGCCGACCGGTATGACGAGTCTGCCCCCCTCCGCCAATTGTTCAAGATAAGTGGGGGGGATTTCCGGGGATGCGGCGGTAACGACTATCGCATCGAACGGAGATTCCTCGGCCCAACCCGACGTCCCGTCGTCTATCTTTATTATAACCTTCGAGTAGTTGAGTTTGTCGAGGAGTTTCCTTGTCCTCGTTGCTATGGAGGGGATTCTTTCAACGGAAAATACCCTTGCCGCAACAAGCGAAAGGACAGCGGCCTGATAGCCCGAGCCTGTCCCTATCTCGAGCACCTTTTCCGTGCCCGTAAGCTTAAGCGCCTCCGTCATGAAAGCCACCATGAACGGCTGGGAAATGGTCTGCCCCTCCCCTATGGGAAGCGGGTAGTCGCTATAGGCCTGGCCCCACAGCCCATCATCGACGAAGAGATGGCGCGGCACCTCGAGCATCGCATCTATGACCTCTTTCTGCCTGACCCCGCGGGCTATGATCTGGGTTTCCACCATCGTCCTTCTCGCCCTCTCGTAGATATCCTTCTGCATCCGTCTTTTCCTTCCAAGGAGCCGCGGGGAGAACCTTGACCGACCGTGTCCGGCTTTAAGTTTACAAAAATTTTTCCTCAGGAAAACTTCCAGCGCTTAAGTTCGTCTATCGCCGAATAATTCGTACTGTCGAGATGCACCGGCGTTATTGATATGCAGCCCTTCGTAACGGCGGCGAAATCGGTATCCTGGCCTCCCTCCCACCGGAGCATGTCCCCGCCAATCCAGAAATATTTTTTACCCCTCGGGTCGACCTTCTCGAAGACCACGTCCCCGAATATGCGTTTCCCCTGATGGGTGATCCTCGCGCCCTTTAACCTCTTTACCGCGGGGACGTTCACATTGAGGAGGGTATCTTTGGGCAACCCCTTCACCAGTACTAACCCCGTAAGCCTCGCGGCAAACCGGGCGGCTCCTCTGAAATCGAACCTCTCGCGCGAAACGAGCGAGACGGCGATGGAGGGTATGCCTAAAAGCGTCCCCTCCATGGCCGCGGATACGGTGCCGGAATACGAAATGTCCTCTCCGAGGTTGCCCCCCTTGTTTATCCCGGATACGATAATGGTCGGCCTTTGCGGGAGTATTTTGTTTATTGCGAGCGTTACGCAGTCGGTGGGGGTGCCGTCGACCGCGTATTCGCGAAGTGCTATCTTCTCGACCCTGAGGGGCCTATGGAGGGTAAGGGAGTGGCTTGCGGCGCTCTGCTCCCTGTCAGGGGCCACCGTGTATACAACCCCGAGTTTTTCGAGCGCCGCTCTGAGCGTCTTTATCCCTTCGGACCTTATGCCGTCGTCGTTTGAGATGAGTATCAGGGGTCTTTTCATATCCTTAGTACAATATTACTATAGCGGTGCGGGAATATAAATACTAAATACTTACAAAAAACTCCAAATGAGGTTAAACCAAGACCCCCTCTTTCTATCTCCTACCTTATGACCATCCAGAACGAACCGCTTTACCTGCTTGCCTTTCTCCGTTTTTCATCCGGGAAGAGAGGCGAGTGGTTCGCAGTTTCTTTAAGACCTTTCCAAGCCCCATCTATGGGAACCCCCTCAGCATATCCGGGGGAGTTGCTCCCCGGAAAGTTTCTCAACGGCCCTTCTATTGCCGACCGTTGTCTCCAATACGACCTTTCCCTTCGGCCCTTCGATAACCCTGCCGATAACGGCGGCGCTCCGGCCGAGCGGATTGTTCCTCATGACGAAGAGAAGGCCACTGGCGCATTCAGACGACGCCACTATAACGGCCTTCCCTTCGTTGGCGAGATAAAGGGGGTCAAAACCAAGAAGTTCGCACGCCCCTTTCACCGCGTCTTTAACCGGGATACTCTCCTCTTCTATGAGTATGCAAAAGCCAGATGATTCGGAAAATTCGTTCAATATAGTCGCAAGCCCTCCCCTTGTGGGGTCTCTCATCGCCTTAACTCTTGCTCCGGCTTTGGATAACACCTCCCCTGTAAGCGCGTGGAGAGGGGCGCAGTCGCTTTCAACCGGTATATTGAGCCCCCCCCTTTCGGACAAGACCGCAATGCCGTGGTCCCCTATCGTCCCTGAAACCATTACAATATCTCCCGGCCTTATGAAAGAAGGAGAAAGACGAACCCCTTCCCTTACAACCCCTATCCCCGTCGTGTTTATGAAGACCTTATCTCCCTTTCCCCTTTCTACGACCTTCGTATCCCCTGTTACAATCCTTACGCCGCACTCCATGGATGTCCTTGCCATGGATGAGACTATTTTTTCAAGTTCCCGCATGGGCATCCCCTCTTCTATTATGAACGAAGCGCTCATATAGACGGGGTCCGCGCCACCTACGGCGAGGTCGTTTATGGTGCCGCACACCGCGAGTTTCCCGATATCCCCGCCGGGGAAGAATATCGGGTTTACCACATAAGAATCGGTAGTAAAGGCGAGTTCTTTCCCGGGGCTTGAAAAGACCGCCTGGTCGTTTAACGGCGAAAGATAGGGATTGTCGAACGCCTTGAGAAATATTTCCTCTATGAGATTGTGGGTGAGTTTGCCGCCCGCGCCGTGCGCAAGAAGCACTATTTTCTCTTCCATATTATTTTCCTTTGAACGGAATGTCCAGCACCACTTTTGAAAGGATTTCCTCTATAACATTCAAAGCCAATGTGTCAAAAGTGGTGCTGGGTAAAGACGTTACCTCTCGTATTGAAAGTATGCCGCGCATGTCCCCTCGCTCGACACCATGCACGGGCCTCTCGGGGAATCCGGCGTGCAGACACCCGCGAAAAGGGGGCACTCTTGCGGTGTTTCCAACCCCTTGATGACCATTGCGCAGGCGCATCCTTTGAGTTCTTCGCCGCCGCATTCCAACTGGCCCATTGCGAATCTCTTTTCCGCATCGAAACCGGAAAATTCATCCCTTATCTCA
>JACRCB010000110.1 GCA_016219165.1 Deltaproteobacteria bacterium
AGAGAAACTTTTTATAAAAAGTTTCTCTCAAACTCTCTTCAAAAATTTTCAGTTACTATAGGTGGTTGCCCCACCCTAACCGAAAAACAATATGAATTTATTGACAAAAATAAGCGGGTGGGGCAGCCACCTATAACTGAAAGTCTTTGGAAAGGGGTTTGGGGGAGAACCTTTCTACAGAAAGGTTTCCCCCAAAAATACAATTTTTCAGAACTTCCTTAAATAATCCCGGCGCAAGGGGCCCCGGGCAGAGCCGGCGAGAGGGAGCAGAAAGTTATCTTCAGGGTAATCCTATGAAGTTTTCATCGTACATAACGGTAATAACATACGTCATGGTTGCGGTCGGTTTCACGGCGATGTGCATGGTCGAGGGACTTACATGGGGTTTTCTCGTATTCTCCGGGGCCGTAACCCTGGCAAGCCTCGCCTTAAGGGAAAGGCTCGGATTGCCCGCTTATCTGTGGAACGCCCTGGCCGGGGCTTTATTCCTGTTCTTCCTCATAGATTATTTCCTCATCTCCCAGACCCTCATAGCGTCCTCCGCGAGGTTGATTGCCTCCCTCATTGTATTGAAACTCTACGACCTCAAGAAAACAAGGGACCATCTCGTTTTTTTCTCTCTCGTCTTTTTCGAACTGAGCGCCGGGGCCGCGTCCACGGTCAGCCCCTTTTTCTTTTTTGTGCTATCGGTCTTTATCGTCTCCTCCATATGGGCGATGGTGGTATTAAGCCTCAAGAAGGACTCCGAAGAATACATCCTCGCGGGCAACCTGCCGGACGGGATGTTCGGAGGGGCGTTTTTTCTCTCGACCCTTTTAGCGGCCGCGGCCTCGGTCATCATCACACTCTTTCTCTTCTTCATAATACCGAGGGCCGGCATCGGATTATTCCAGGGAAAAACATTGGCGGCCGTAAAGGTTGCCGGCTTCTCGGACGTGGTCAGTCTTGGAAGCATCGGGCCGGTAAAACTCGACCCGACCGTCGTTATGAGGGTCCATATCCCGGAAGGGACCCCGCCGAGACCATTATACCTCAGGGGAACGGCACTGGATTACTACGACGGGACAAGTTGGAAGAGAAAAGAACCCGGAAAAGAACTCTTGAAAAAGGATAGTTTGGGGGACTTTTCCTCAGGCTCAACCAGGGGCGGAAGGCACATCGAATACAATATCATGCTCGAGCCGCTGGAGACCGATGTCCTCTTTGTCCCCTCCCCGTGGCTTAGAATCTCGGGGAGATTCTCCAACCTATGGAGAGACAAGAGGGGGAACGTCTTCCTTCCCTCGCCCCCGTATTCGCGGATTGAATACACGGTTTGGGGGGGTGCGGACGAGGGATTGGGCGCCGCGGAGGATAATCGGGAATATCTCCAACTCCCCGCGGATACTGAAAGAATCAAAACACTCGCCTCGGAGATTACGGATGGGGTTGATTCCGGCTACGGGGAGGCAAAGGCGATAGAGGAATACCTCAGGAAAAACTACCGTTACACGCTCGACCCGGAGAGGGGCGGCGGCCCGACCCCGCTTGAGGATTTTCTCTTCTTTTCAAAGGAAGGCTACTGCGAGCACTATGCAACGGCAATGGCGGCGCTTTTGAGGACGCGGGGCATTCCGGCCCGCCTTGTAACCGGTTTTCTTGAGGGCGAGTGGAACAGGTTCGGCAACTACTTCCTGGTGCGCCAGATGGACGCGCACAGCTGGGTCGAGGCCCTCATAAAAGAAAATGGCGCCCCGCCCCGCTGGAGAACGTTCGACCCCACCCCCGAGGCCGGCCTCGCGGCCCCGGGCGGGTCTTCACCTTTAGGCCTCTATATCGATTCCCTCAAATGGAGATGGACAAGACACATCATAGGTTACTCGCGCTCGGACCAGATAAAGATTGCAACGGCCGTCGAGGTAAAGGTAACCTCCCTCCGGATACTGTTAAACAAAGCGCTATACGGGTTGTCAGGCAAAAGGCTTAAGGGGCGTAAAGACATACTCTTGGGATTATTCGCCTCTCTTTTCGCGGCCGCGGGCGTTTTCATGGCCGTTTCGTTCTTCAAGGGGAGGATGTATCCCCTTTACCCTAAAACGCCGCGGTTCTACATCGAGATGCTCAAGATACTCAGGAAGAAAGGGTTCGAGAGGAAAGGTTCCGAGACCCCGCTTGAGTTTTCCAGAAGGACGGGCCAAGGCTTGGCAATAGAACTTACGGAGGCATTTCACGAAGAAAGATACGGCGGGAAAAAGCCGGGAGGAAAAGATAAGAAAGAAATCGGGTTTCTTCTCGAATCGATAAAGAAGGCGCGGATAAGTCCGGTGCGCTGAGATACCCGGCGGGTTGTTGAAAGGAATGCCCGGGTGGAGAACTTTCCGACCCACCCTGCGGGTGGGTGCCCGAAGTCTCCCCGGGGAATACTTTACCTCCGGCCTGTCAGGAATCCTTCCGTCCCAGGACATCCGAGACGACATTGAGGAGTCTCGATAGTTCTATGGGTTTAGGCACATAGCCGTCAAAACCCTCGCTCAATATCTTCTGCTCGTCCCCTATCATGGCGGATGCGGTGAGCGCCACAATGGGGATATCGTCAAGGCCTTTTTTGCTCTTGATGAACTTCGTTGCCTCTATGCCGTCCATCTCCGGGAGGTGTATATCCATGAGCACAATATCCGGCCTTTCGTTGAGGACCTTGTCGATGGCCTCTTTCCCGGTTGAGGCCTCAAGAACCTCGTAGCCGTTCAAGGTGAGCATCTCTCTGACGAGTATCTTGTTCATCAGATTATCCTCGACCACAAGCACCCTCTGCTTATTAGAGTTTCTCAACCGCCCCCCCTCCCCGCGCAGACCATCACCTTATTGCCGCCGTCGATGTAGAGCCTCTTTGTGGCGGCCCTGAGGTCGTCTATTATCTCGGTCCTTTCATGGTCCGGCAGATTCAACATCCCGATTGAGACCGTGAGATTGCCCTTCCCATCGATGACCGGGAAGCGGGAGTGGTCTACAATGGCCCTTAACTTTTCAGCGACCTGAAGGGCCTCTACGCCCGTAATGCTCGGCAGTAATATCGCGAACTCGTCCCCTCCGTAACGCGTAACGCAGTCGGCCTTTCTCAGGTTCTCGGAAAAGAGCCTTGCGAGTTCCCTGAGCGCCTCATCGCCGTTTGTAACGCCGTTTGAGCGGTTGAATCCGCCGAAGTCGTCTATATCGACGAGCAGTATGGAGAACATCCCGCCGTATCTGACGGTCCTCGAGAGTTCGCGCTGCAAGATGATGTCGAAATACCTCCTGTTAAACAGGGCGGTCGTAGGGTCGACCATATTCGCCTTTTCCGGATAGGCGAGTTCAAGCAGTCTTACCTCGGCCAAAAGGTCCTCTTTCGAGAACCCGGCCTTTCTTATAATCTTCTTTATACTCGTTCCGAGCCTTTCTTTATCGCCTTTAGTTATATCCTTCGCGGTGAATATGACGATGGGGATGTCATGGGTCGCCGGGTGTTCCCGCAGCCTCTCGACCACGTCAAACCCGCTCACCCCCGGCATCATCAGGTCCAAGATTAAAAGGTCCGGCTCGTTATCTATCGCCATCTTGACGGCCTCCTCCCCTCCCGAGGCCTTCAACACGCCGAACCCTTCTTTTTCTAGGATATCGCCCAAAAGGGTCAGGACCTGCGGCTCGTCATCCACCACCAGTATATTCAGGTGACGCTTTTTCCCGTTCTTCGTAAAATGCAATCTCCCGATAGTCTCGAGAAGCCTCTCTTTATCCACCGGCTTCACCAGATAATCCACCGCGCCGAGGGCAAAACCGAGCTCCCTGTTGTTGGCCGCGGATATTATGACGACGGGGACGTCCTTGGTCTCGCCCCTTTCCTTGAGTTCTTTTAACGCTTCCCAGCCGTCCTTTTTAGGCAGCGTTATGCCCATGACGATGGCAAACGGCCTTTTCTGTACGGCCTTCTCGACCAGTTCATTCCCGTCGAACGCCTTGACGACCTCAAACTCGCTGTCCTCCGTGAGATATACCTCGAGGAGATGGTTGATGTCGGCGCTTTCGCCGGCGACGAGGATAACCGGTTTCTCTTCTTTCCGAGGTTCCATGGTGATGGGAATGAGGGTTGAGGGGGGGGCCACAACTTCAATCTCTTTGGTGCCCTGAGGCAGTTTCACCATGAAGGTAGACCCCTTTCCGGCCTTGCTCTCCACCCAGATGTGCCCCTTATGGAGCTCCACGAGTTTCTTCGTAAGCGCAAGCCCAAGGCCCGTTCCTCCGTGTTCCCTCGTAATCGTAGGGTCGAGCTGTTCGAACTCTTTGAAGAGTTTTCTGAAGTCCTCCTCCTTTATGCCCACGCCCGTGTCCTTTACCGAGATATAAAGGTAGCGGTGTATGCTCATCCCCACGGGCTCATCTTTTACCTCCCATGAGATTACGACCCTGCCGCCGTCGACGTTGAACTTAACGGCGTTTGAGAGGAGGTTGTACATAATCTGCTTAAACTTGCCCTTGTCCGCATTGATTACGGGCGAGGCCGGGGCGAATTTTGTCTCCACGAGGACGTTCTTTTTATGGGCGAGCGGCTTGATTGTGCCGAGTATCTCCCCGAGCACGTCCGTAAGCGTGAATTCCTCGAGCATCAATTCCATCCTGCCCGCCTCTATCTTGGAAAGGTCGAGGATGGAGTTTATGAGCTGCAAGAGATGCCCCCCGCTTGTGTGCACGAACTTCACATACTGGGATTGTTTTTCGTTCAACTCCCCGAAGGATTTTTCCTGCAGGAGTTCCGAGAACCCGATTATGGAGTTAAGGGGGGTCCGGAGTTCGTGGCTTACGTTTGCGAGGAACTGGCTCTTCATGCGGCTTGCCCGCATAAGTTCCTCGTTCTTAATCTCAAGTTCCATCTTTTTGGATGCGAGTTCCTCATAGGCGGCCTTCAACTCCTCGGTCCTTTCATCGACCTTTCTCTCGAGGGTTACGTAGGAGCCCTCCATGCTTTCGGCCATCACGTTGAATTCTCTGGCGAGGGAGCCTATCTCATCGTTACTGAATATCTGGGCCCTCTGTTTTAAGTCTCCCTTTGAGAGTCTCTTTGCCGATTCCTCTATGGCGAGGACGGGCCTGACAAGCGACCTCGTGAGCACGAACCAAAGGTATATGCCTATCACTATCCCCGCCAGCGTGAAGAAAAGGGTCAGGAGGGTTATCGCCGCCCCGAAGTATTCGCTGCTCTCGTAGGCATCCGTCGCCGCGGCCTTTTCCACGTCAATCAAGTTCTTCAGCGCGTTGAGGGCCTTATTGAAACTGCGGTTGCCTTCTCCGCCCATGATGGTTAAGGCGGCCTCCCTGTCTCCCTTAAGCGACAACGCCGTAACCGACTCCTGCATCCTCCGGTATTCCCCAAGGCTTGCGCCGAACTGCGAAAGGGCGCCCTTAAGTTTGTCGCTTAAGTCGTATGCCCTGTAATCGCTCACGAGTTTATCTATCTTCGCCCTTTGATCTTCCATGGAGGCCCCGAGGAAGGACTTGCTCCCGGCATCCTGGACTATTATGTGCATGAAACTCGCCTGGCGCTGGCTCATGAATTCCTTTTCGATGCCGGCGAGCGTTTCCATGCGCCTGAAATTGCCGAGGAAGAGGGTCCTTGTCACCTGCGCTATCTTGGATGCGTTATAAAGCCCCACACCGCCGCCCACACCCATCATGAAAAGGAAGAGCAGGAATATCGCCGCGATTTTATTTGATATCCTCAGGGAACGGAAGAAAGTCTTCATTACGGATTACCCCGGGGTGAAAGTTGGCTGTGATTGACGGGTGTAACGTCGTCAAGAAGCATTACTATGGAAGGGATGCTGCCGCCTGCGTCGTAAAGAGGGGCGCTCTTTATCCTCAGTCTTCTGCTCCCGCCCGCACTCTGGAAACGGCCGTCATAGTCCGCGGTAAACTCTACGACCATTCCTTCGTAGGACTTTTTTATCATTGGAATAACACCCTGCCTCTCAAACTCCCCGTCGTCGAACACCCGGTAACTGCCGACAAAATCGCTTCTCTGGTCGCACCCCATATGCTTTTTGAAGGTGGAGTTGGCGAGTAAACATACGCCGTCGAGGTCGAAGGCGGCGACCCCAAGCGGTGAATGCTGGATAATGCGCTCCAGGAAGATTCTGGTTGCGTGCTCTTTGGAGAATGCGTCCGAGTATGAGGCGGCCACCCCGAGGTTGCTCGATATGGCCTGGAAAAAGAGTAAATCGCCGCTTCCTATCTCCCTGTATTTCCTGAACGCCACCTCGAAAAAACCGGCGACCATGCCTTCGTGCAATACAGGAACGCTCACAAGCGTCTTTATCCCCTCGGATACGAGGATTGATTTCAATCTGCCCTCCGGATACTCGTCCATGGACGCAAATACGATGGGTTTCTCGCTGACCCTGTTTTCCCGCGTTCTCTCCGAAAGCGGCAGTTCTTCGCCCTTGTAGAAAAACGTCCCGGAGAATCCTTTGGACACCTTGAGTCTAAGCCCTCCGCCATCCATAAGGTAGAGGGAGCCGGCGTCGGCGCCTATGGTTGCGCAGACCTCGCTTATCGCCCTCATGGTAACCTCGAACTGCGAAAGAGACCTTGAGACCATCGAGGTCACAACGTTGAGGGACTCGATTTTCCGGACCATCTCCCCGATTTCCCTCATGGCCTCCTTTTCCCTCATCGAGGTATCCAGATAAGATTTTTCCGCCCTGCCGATAGCCGCATTGATGGCGCGGGCAATCCCGCCGACCTCCCCCGCAAGATTCTCTCTCACCCTCGACCCCGTCCCTGCGCTTACCACATGACTCAAGGAAGAGAAAAGCGTTCTGAACGGCAGTAACGCGCGGGCAAAGAATACCAGGCCCCCCCCCAATCCCGCCAGAAGCGAGAGGATAAGCGTAAATAAAACCACATCTCTACCCTCGCGGAAGACCGTGTTTTTTTCTTCCTGAACGAAAGAAAGCATCCTCTCGACGTTATCGGCCAGGACAAAGGTGTTCAGGTCAACGGTATTGTGGATAAGGAGCATCTCTTCCTCGCTTTTGGCCGTATCGAGCCTGCCCAACTCGTTCTTTACCGTCTGCCAGTTGTCGAGTACGGTAGTTTTTAAGTCTGTGAAGGAACTGCTGCCGGGGAAAAGCCGTGTATAGGTCTGGTCTTTGAGGGTAGAAACACTCTTCTCTATATTCGAAACGTCGCTGCCGATGGTCTGCCCCCTTCTATCTATAAAACTGAAGTTCTTGGTAACCACGGCTATGTCGAGGGTGTACTCCAGCCTCACTATATCCGTATTAAGGACATTGAGGCGGTGATAGAGTTCGTCATGTAGTCCGGTTCCTTTTATCCTGTTAAGCAAAATCCAGGTGTCAAAGGAACCGATGACGGCAAAGAGTAAAAGGAGAAGGATGAATTTTTGGGTTGTTGTAGCGGTTTTGCGAAATTGCGCCATTTTTCGCCATACCCCCAAAATAAGTATTGATTATTAATGGAAAGGATAAACAATCCTTGTGCGGAAGGTTTCCCGCAAAAGAGGGCTTTTCATTGCTTCAGTCCTTTAGAAGTTTTTCAACCCATCTCGTGACCTCCGCCAGATTCAACGGCTTCGGCAGGCAATAGTCGGCGCCGGCCTCGATGACCTTCTGGATTTCCTCGTTTCCGAAGGCCGTGATGGCCAGTATCTTGATGCCTCTCGTGGTCTCGTCAGACCTCAAACGCCTGCACACCTCAAGCCCGTTTATCCTCGGCATCCTTATATCGAGGATTAGGAGGTCCGGGTTGAAACTCCCCACCTTTATCAGGGCCTCGTAACCATCGCCCGCGGTCTCTATCTCATAGAAGTCCTTTCCCTTTTTTACGGCGAGCGCGCCGCGGAGGAACTCGATTATCGCGGGCTCGTCATCCGTTATAAGCACCTTCTTTCTTTCAGGAAAAACTTCCTCCTTAATCTGCATGCGGTACTTTTCGATAAACTCGCGGAATTCAGACCTGAGAACCCTGTAATGACCGCCCGGGGTTCTGAACGCGTTCAGTTTCCCGGCATGTATCCACTTCTTTACCGCATTTATGGTAACGTGGCTCAGGGAGGCTATCTCGCCCGTAGTATAAGGTCTTCCGTCCTTTTTTTCCGTTCTTTCCATAATCTTTCTCGCAGATGACCCGCCATCTTCCATTATATCCATCATATCCATCCTTACGAAGTTGACCGCACCGATATATTAGCAATCTGTTGAAAAAGTCCACTTCTGTCATTGCGAGGAGCGATTTTTGCGACGAAGCAATCTCTACGGAGTTAACTTATATAGAGACGAGATTGCTTCGCTTCGCTCGCAAAGACGGTAAATCCAGTTTTCCAGCAACCTTTTAGATAAATCGAAAAAAGTGTAACTTTTCCTCTGCACTTTTCTTCTGCAAAGTTATACTTTTTATATTTGTTACAATATTAACCTAATAAACTATACAATGTCAAGCCATTTCTCTTTGCTATGACCCGTTGGTTCTTATGCGGAGTATGTGGAACCCTCTGTAATAAGTAATAATAGTCCCCCGGGAATCTTCTTCATCCCGCCTCCTGCCAGTTGCCCCCCACTCCCATATTCACCCTCAGCGGAACCTTAAGGGTTACGACGCCTTCCATCTCCTCTTTGACAATAGCCTTCACTATATCGAGTTCCTCCTCCGGGACCTCCAGAATAAGTTCATCGTGTATCTGGAGTATCATCCTTGATTTGAATATTCCTTGCGTAAGCCTCTTCGCTACCCCTATCATGGCTTCTTTTATGATATCCGCGGCCGTCCCCTGGATAGGGGTATTTATGGCTATCCTCTCTCCGAGCCTTGCCACATGGGGGGAAGGTGAACGGAGTTCGGGTATGGGTCTTCGCCTTCCGAAGAGCGTTTCCGAATAACCCTTCTCTTTCGCTTCCCTTACGGCCATGTCCATGAACTCCTTAACCTTTCCGTAGCGCAGGAAGTACGCGTCCATATAATCCCGAGCCTCCTTAAACGTCAATCCGAGTTCCGAGGAAAGTCCATGCTCGCCCATGCCGTAGATTATGCCGAAGTTTATCGCCTTTGCCCGCCTTCGCATCTCATGAGTAACGAGGCCCAAAGGGACCGCGAAAATCCCGCTTGCGGTCATTGCATGTATATCCTCATCTCTGTTGAAGGCGTCTATAAGGGCGGGGTCTTGGGAGAAATGCGCTACGACCCGCAACTCTATCTGGGAGTAGTCCGCGGAAATGAACTTATGCCCTTCCGGAGCAATGAAACACCCCCTTATCCTGCCGGCGTATTCCCCCTTTGCCGGGATATTCTGTAAATTTGGCCCTGAACTGGAGAGCCTCCCCGTGGCCGTAACGGTCTGGTTAAAGGACGTGTGGATGCGGCAGGACTTCGGGTCGGCAAGGAGAAGGAGGGAGTCCACATAGGTGCCTTTAAGTTTGGAGAGGAATCTAAAGTTCATGATGGCACACGGTATTTCATGCGCCGCGCCGAGCGCGGCAAGGACATTCTCGTCGGTAGAGTACCCCGTCTTGGTTTTCTTTACCGGTTTAAGCCCGAGTCTGGTAAACAGCAGTTCCGAGACCTGTTTCGGGGAGTTTATGTTGAAACTGTAACCCGCCGCCCTGTAAATATCCTCTTCAATAGACTTCAATTTACTCTCCATCTCGGATGAGAGGTCTTTGAGTTTGGATTTATCCACCATTACCCCTTTTAATTCCATATCCGCAAGCACCCTCGTAAGCGCCATCTCCATCCCGTAAAAGAGTTTTTCGATGCCCTCCCCTCTCAGTCTTTCCAATAAAACGGGGGTGAGTTCCAAAACGGCGCCCGCCCTCTCATCCATACCCCCGTCTTTTGCCACCACCTTACCGAGATAATGGTAGGCGACGTCGGCAAGATTATGGGAAGAGCGGGTGGGATTTAAAAGATACGAGGCTACGGCCACGTCCATCTCCACCCCCTTCGGCTCTATCCCGCGGCTTACAAAATATATAAACAGGCCCTTTGCGTCGTCGGTTGCCTTCTTTACCGACGCATCTTCCATCGTCCCTTTAATATGCTTGAGAAAGACTTCCTCTTTAACGCCGTTGTCAAGGGGTATAGAGTGCGGGCCGCGCCGCTTCGAAGACAATCCACACCCGGCTGCGGCGCCCCAACCCCGGTCTCTTCTTTCGAGTATTACCGAAATAAATTCACCCTCTTCCGAGAACCCCTCTAAAAGCCCCCTGATGGCGGCTTCGGTTAAGACGGCATTTACCTCTTTTGCGCTGCCCGCCGTAACGGTTCGGAGTTCCCTTATAAACTTTGTAAATTCAAGTTCCCGCAGAACCCCCTCGAGCGCGGGAAGGTCCGGCTCCGTCATCTTGAAAGAAGAGACGTCGAAGGTGAAAGGGATGTCGTCGTGGAGGGTCGCGAGTTTTCTCGACAGTAAGGCATCGTCTTTATGCCCTTCGAGACTCTTTCTGAGTCTCTCCGGACTCACTTCTCCCAATCGCTTGAATATCTCGTCGATGCTTCCGAACCGGTTTATAAGTTTCGCCGCCGTCTTTACCCCTATTCCATGCACGCCGGGGATATTGTCCGAGGCGTCTCCCGCAAGGCCGATAAGGTCCGCCATGAGGGCCGGAGCGACGCCGAACTTTTCCTTTACCTCGTTTTCCCCGATTTCCTTCTCTTTCGCATAATCCAGGACGACCACATCAATGCCGCTGACAAGCTGCAGCATGTCCTTATCACCCGTCACCATGACAAGCTTAAGCCCCTCCTCCTTGAATTTCTTTACGAGGGTGGCGATTATGTCGTCCGCCTCAAAGCCCTCCCTTTCGAGAAGAATGATGTTAAAGGCCCTCGAAATCTCCTTTATAAAGGGTATCTGGACGACCAGTTCATCGGGCATCGGGGGCCTTTGGACCTTGTATTCCTCGAAGAGTGCGTGTCTTAAGGTCGGACCTTTGACGTCAAACGCTATCCCGATATAATCCGGCGAGTATGTCTTTATGAGCTTCCTTAATGTCTGCGTAAAACCGTAGATTGCGTTTGTGGGCAATCCCTTTGACGTGGTGAACCTCGGGACGGCGTGGTATGCGCGGTATATGCACGAAGAGCCGTCTATGATGAAAAGGGTCTTTTTCATATTCTAAGAACTATGCGGCGGTATCGGCATTGCCGGCCCGGCATTTGACACCGATTCGTTGCCCCTGTATACTCATATCCATGAGGCCCGTCGTCTTATCGGCAATCGCTTTAATATTTCTCGCCGTAACCCCCGCCTTTTCCGATACCCTCTCCAACGCCGAAAGGTCTATCGAAAACTTCTCCGCCGAAAGGGATACGCTCCTCGCCTCCCTGCCCAAGGAAGATACCGGGATATTCTTAAGGGAGCGCTCCGTGGAAAAAGAAAAGGCATTGGCCTCCATCAAAACGCTCCGCTGGTCCGAGGAGCCGGGCAAAAGAAGGTACAAAAGCACAAAAAAAATCGTCGAAAATTATACGGAAGAAGAATTAAGGGCGCTTAAGGCCCTCGCCGCCTCCTCCACCCCCTCTAAAAAAGCGGCCCTCGAAAAGGTGATAGAATCCCTTTCCGGGGTCAAGACGGGCATCTTACAAAAACTCGACGAATCTTTCAAGGACGAGACGATAAAGAATGAAGCGGGAAGGAAAAAAGAACCCCCTCCGGTCCCGTCCGTCGACAAATCCCCCTTTGAACAGGAACCCAGAGAGGGGACAAGGGGCATATGGGAAAGGTGAGGTTTACTTCACTCTATATTCCCGTTACCCGTCCGCCTCAAAGGCGTTCTCTATGTGTTCGACACTGAAACCGCCCCCCTCTGAAAATTCAATCCCGACGCAGTCGAACCTGACCGGGCATTCCCTTAAGGCGGGGTTCCTTGAAAGGTAATCCAGGGACGCCGCGACCATGTGTCTTTTCTTTCTCGCATCGAGTGAATCCTTGGGAAGGCCGAAACTTAAGTTGGTCCTCGTCTTTACCTCTACGAATACGACGGTCCCGCCGTCCTTTGCTATAATGTCTATCTCGCCGAAGCGGTTCCTCAGATTCCTCTCCATAACCTTGAAACCCTTCTTTTTAAGCACCCCCACGGCCTCTTCCTCGCCGGCCATTCCTATGTCCCGCCGGTTCGGGCCTTTCCCTTTACAAAACCCCTCTGTCATAACCGCCCTCTTCTGAAACTAAAGGTTTTCCTGTGTATGGGGCAAGGGCCTATCGCTTCGAGGACAGAGATGTGCTCTCCCGTGGGATAGCCCTTGTTCTTTACGAAGTTGTATTCCGGGTAGATAGTGTGGTAGGCGCGCATTATCCCGTCCCGCGTTGTTTTTGCGATTATGGACGCGGCCCCGATGGTAACGCTTAAAGAGTCGCCGGAGATTATCGGCCTCTGGGCAAGGGAAAGGGCATCTATCGTCCATGGGCCGTCTATAAGGAGAATATCAGGAAGAGGGGCGAGGGCGTTCACGGCCACCTCCATCGCCTTCAGGGACGCCCTGTGGATATTCATGCCGTCTATCGCATCGGGCCACACAATGCCGACGCCTATGGAAAGGGCGTAGGAGTGTATATCGAGGGCTATGCGCTCCCGGGCCCCGGGGGTCAATAGTTTGGAATCTTTTATACCGAGATTAAGAGGAGGGGTCTTGAATATAACGGCAGCGGCAACGACGGGGCCCGCAAGAGGCCCCCTGCCCGCCTCGTCAACTCCGGCCACAAACCTGTGGCCGGAAAGTCGGGCTTCTCTCTCGAAAGAGTCCATCCCCAGCCTGACGGGAAATCATCCCGATACGCAGGAAGTTTCCCCCCGGATTCCAATACATCAACCTGTTAAACGGAATCCCTTGAAAAGGGGAGGCCTATTATTCGCCTTCCTGTTCTGTCTTAAGTCTTGCGCTTTTACCTTTGAGTTCCCTCAGGTAATAGAGCCTCGCCCTTCTTACCTTGCCCCTTGTCTTAACCTTTACGGACTCTATGGAGGGCGAATGCAGCGGGAATACCCTCTCCACCCCGACCCCGTAGGAAACCTTCCTCACCGTAAATGTCGCCCTTGTCCCGCCGCCCTTTTTCCTCGTCACTACCCCCTCGAACGCCTGGAGCCTCTCCTTGTCGCCTTCCTTTATCCTGACATTTACAACCACCGTATCCCCTGGGCGGAAATCAGGCAGGTCGGTCCTCAGGTAATCCTTTTCGATGTCCATTATAAATGCCATAAATACCTCCGGAAATAATATTTGGATGTGTGAATCGGGTGCTCGCCCAGCACCACTTTTGACAGGACTCCCTCCATAACATTCAAAGCCAACGTGTCAAAAGTGGTGCTGGGGAAGGTTATGAACCGGTCAACTCTTTTATAAACTCCTTATCCTCCTCGCATAGGGAGGTTTTGCCAAGGAGTTCCGGCCTTCTTTCGAGGGTGCGCCTCAGGCTTTCCTTTCTTCTCCACCTCTCTATCTCGAAGTGATTGCCGGAAAGGAGAACCGGGGGAACCCTCATCCCCCTGAATTCCTCGGGCCTCGTATACTGAGGGTATTCGAGAAGACCCTCTGCGAAAGATTCCGTCTTTGCCGATGAATCGTCGCCGAGAAAACCCGGTATTAACCTCGCCACACAGTCGATTATGGCGAGCGCCGGTATCTCCCCGCCTGTAAGGACATAATCGCCCACCGATATTTCCATGCCGGCGAAAGCCCTTATCCGTTCATCCACCCCTTCGTACCTGCCGCAGACGATGACGACCCTTTCCAGCCCGGATAGCCGGAGAGCCGCCTTATGGTTAAACGTCCCGCCCTGCGGGGTTGTAAGTATCACGGCCGTTTCGGGCCCCCTTTTTCCTACTATCGATTCGAGGGCCCTTACAACCGGCTCCACCTTCATTACCATGCCGGGACCGCCGCCATAAGGGGCATCGTCGGTCGTCCTATGCTTATCGGTTGCGTAGTCCCTTATGTTATGGGTGCGGACTTCAATGATACCCCTCTCTATCGCATGGCCTACAACGCTCTCTTTAAGCGGGGACGAAAAGAATTGAGGGAAGAGTGTCAGTATTTCAAACCTCATCTAACCGGCCCACCCTTCTTCTTCCCTCCCCTGTCTTCAGGAACGAGCCCCTCAAGAAGCCTGACCTTAAGCCTTTTTGCCCGGACATCCACGTCCAAAAAAGTGCCTTCCGTCGCGGGCAGGAGGAACTCCCCCCGGGGCCCCTTGACCTCGAGGACATCGTTACCGCCCGTAGAAAAGATATTTACCACCCTTCCGAGAAAACTGCCGTCCTCCGAATGGACTTCCATATCGAGAAGGTCGGACCAGTAAAATTCGCCTTCCGGGAGTTGAGGGATTTTTTCCTTCTCAACAGAGACTTCTTTGCCGACGAGGGCCTCTGCCCCCGCCCTTGCGGTAAGCCCTTCAAGGCTTACGAGGAACACGTTTTTGTGGGGCCTCAGACCCTTAAGTATATAGGGATTACCGTCTATATACAGGGTATTACAGAGGGCGCTGAGGTCATTAACGGAGCCGCCCCGGACGGCATCCGCCTCGGCCGTCATGTAAAAGAAAACCTTCAGTTCCCCCTCTATGCCGTGAACCCCGGTAACCTTACCGATTACAACGGTGGCGACTTTATTCAATTATCTCCGTCAGAGAGGATTCCCGCTGCCCGCGGTTATCCCCGCCTTCTTAAGAAGGGTCCCGACCGTATTGGTAACGGTAGCCCCCTTCTTAAGCCACTGCGCAATCCTCTCGTTTTTGAAAGTTACGAGAGGAGGGTTCTTTTTGGGGTCGTATGTGCCGACGACATCGAGAAATCTGCCGTCCCTGGGGAACCTCGAATCCGCGACAACGATACGGTAAACGGCCTTTTTCTTCGTTCCGCCCCTGCTTAACCTTATCTTCACTGCCATATTCCTTACCCTGCCTCCCTTTTGTGAAAATGCGATAATCCCTCTATCCGCCGCCAAAGCCTCATTAAACGGGAAGGATGTTCTTCAGGCTCCTCATCCCCCCTTTTTTAAACCTCTTCATCATATCTCTCATCTGGCCGTACTGCTTTACGAGCCTGTTTACGTCCTGAACCGTCCTGCCGCTCCCGCGTGCTATCCTTGCGCGCCTGCCTGCGTTGAGGATACCCGGGGTTTTCCTCTCTTTGGCCGTCATCGAGTTTATTATGGCCTCTATCCTCGAAATCTCTTTTTCATCCACCTTCAGCCCCTTCGCCTTCTTGAGCGCGCCGAACCCCGGTATCATCGAGAGGATACTGTCGAGCGAACCCATGCGCTTTATCTGCCCGAGGTGTTCCCTGAAATCATCGAGCGTAAACGTATCCTTCTTTATCTTCTTTTCGAGTTCCCGGGCATCTTTTTCCTCTATCGCGGCCTGCGCCTTCTCCACAAGCGTCAGCACGTCTCCCATGCCGAGAATCCTTCCGGCCATCCTGTCGGGGTGGAAGACCTCAAGGCCGTCCGTCTTTTCGCTCACGCCGATGAATTTTATGGGCTTGCCGGTGGAGATGCGCATGCTGAGCGCCGCCCCGCCGCGGGCGTCGCTGTCGAGTTTCGTAAGTATGACGCCCGTAAGCCCGATAGCTTCGTCAAAACCCTGAGCGGTCCTGACCGCATCCTGGCCGGTCATGCTGTCGGCGACAAGAAGCACCTCCGAGGGGGAAAGTATTTCTTTCAAACCCTTCAGTTCGTCCATGAGGGCCGCGTCTATGTGAAGCCTCCCCGCGGTATCCACGAGCACGGTGTCGTAGCCCTTGATTTTAGCCACCCTCAAGGCCTCCGTGCATATGTCCACGGGGTCTTTCCTGCCGGCAACGTCGAAGCAGTCCACCTTTATCTCTTCGCTGAGTTTTTGAAGCTGCAATACCGCGGCCGGCCTTGCCAAATCCGCCGGCACAACATACGGGTTCCTGCCCTTACCCTTCAGGAGCCTTGCGAGTTTCGCCGTTGTCGTGGTCTTGCCGGAGCCCTGAAGCCCGGCGAGCATAATAACCGGAGGCCTGCCCTTGAACTCAAGTTCGGATGCGGTCTCGCCGAGGGTCGCCGCCAGTTCGTCCCGCACCACCTTTATAAACTGCTGCGCCGGGGTAACGCTTAGAAGAACATCCTGCCCCAGGGCTTTTCCCTTTACCCTCGATATGAATTCTTTTACGACCGTAAAGTTGACGTCGGCCTCAAGAAGGGCGAGCCTCACCTCTTTAAGGACGCTCTCTATGTTCGCCTCCGAAAGGGTCCCGTGCCCCTTCAAGTCCTTTATTATTCCCCTTAATTTTTCAGAAAGTCCGTCGAACATAAATGAAAAAACCGCCCCTCCTCAATCCGCGGCCGTTAGAAACACACGACCAGCGCGCCTTTTTATAAAGGCATAAAAACGGATAAGCTAATAATAATATAAAACAACCATGCCGTGTGTCAAGGGATTTCGGGGAATACCGGAGATTTCGGGGCATCCCCAAGGTGGCGATTCTCTGTTGGCGCGCCGGATTATGCGGGATACTCAAGATTGCCGGTCTCTATCCCGGCCCTAATCGTGATGTTCTTCGAATATATTGTCGAGAACGCTGCCGACCGACCTGAAGGCGTCAAGCACTGCCGGGTCAAAGTGTTCCGGCATAGTCCTGCCGTCGCCCTCGGTTATTATCCTGAGGGTCTCCCCGTGTGTCATGGGCCCCTTATAAGGCCTTTTACTCCTTAATGCGTCGTATTGGTCCACTACCATCACTATCCTGCCTTCTACCGGTATATCTTCTCCCTTTAATCCCGCCGGATACCCGCTTCCGTCATATCTCTCATGGTGGTTCAAGGCGATCTTGGCCGCCGTCTGGATGCTCGGATACATGGAGTCGGCAAGCATCTTCGCGCCGATGGCCGTATGCGTTTTCATGACATTGAATTCTTCTTGCGTGAGAGGACCCGGTTTAAAAAGAATATTGTCGGGTATGCCTATCTTTCCTATGTCGTGCATCAGACTCGCAAACCGCATAATACCCGTAAAATCCTCCGGCATCTTCAACGCCCTGGAGATTACAACCGAATACATGC
>JACRCB010000112.1 GCA_016219165.1 Deltaproteobacteria bacterium
AGAGAGTTCGGTCGGGAAGGCCGCCTATGCGTATCTCGAGGAGTTTAAGAAGCGATAGGTTATGGAAAAAAAGAGTGGCGAAACCCCGGGCGGCCCGGGCCGCCCTGGCAGCATCGATGAAACGGTTCGGGAAACGGTTCGAGAAAAGGCCTGGTATAAAAGACTCGGCTCCGGAGTCTGGAGGTTTTTCAACTCCTTAAAGCTCACCATATCCGTCCTTCTTACCACCGCGGTCGTATCCATAGCCGGCACCGTCATCCCCCAGGGGCAGCCCGTAGAGTCTTATGCCGTGGACTACGGCGAGCGGTGGGCCAGGTTCATCCTGAGCGCGCGCTTGAACGACACGTATCACTCTCCGTGGTTTACTTCACTCATCGTCATCCTCGGCATAAACATCACAGTCTGCACAATCGAGAGATTCCCCCCCAAATGGAAAACGCTTCTCAACGAGAAGACCTCTTTTAACCCCGCCATCATAGACAGGCTCTCAACGAGAGAGGCGTTCGAACTCCCCCACCCAAGTGGTGTAAAGAATACGCTTGAGCGCGTATTCAAAAAAAACAGATACAGGATTAAATCGAACGAACTGCCGGAAGGAGGGGCGACCGTCTACGCATGGAAGGGGCTTATCGGCAGGTTCGGAAGCGACATGACCCACTTAAGCCTTATATTGATACTCACCGGCACCATCATCGGGAGTTACCGGGGTTTCAGGGATTTCCTTC
Organism: Deltaproteobacteria bacterium; assembly: GCA_016219165.1. Classification (GTDB taxonomy): domain Bacteria; phylum Desulfobacterota; class GWC2-55-46; order GWC2-55-46; family DRQE01; genus JACRCB01. The sequence goes on from JACRCB010000112.1 coordinate 726, forward strand.
CAATACTCGTGGACTCTACCGTTGATGTGCCGAATGCGGATTTCAGCGTCAGGCTCGACAGGTTCTGGATAGATTACTACGACACGGGACAGATAAAGCAGTATAATTCCATCCTTACCGTTGTAGACGGCGGAAGGGACGTGCTCAAAAAGCAGATATGGGTGAATGAGCCCCTGTATTACAAAGGGTTTCGTTTCTACCAGTCCAGTTACGGGGTTGCATGGGACAGGATAAAAGATGCGGAACTGGCGTTGAAAAGGCTCGACAAGAACGAGATAGACGAGTCGTTTAACGTAGGGTGGGGGGAAAGAAAGGAGATACCGGGAACCGCCTACTCCGTGAGGCTTATCGGCTATGTATCCGATTTTGCCTTTGACAGGAATACAAAGACCGTGTTTTCGAAGTCCGGCGAGGCGACGAACCCGGCGGTAAGGCTCGAGGTGTATGAAGGTCCGAGCCTTATCTATACCCCGTGGATATTCTTAAACTACCCTGGGGCGGTGCAGGCGATACCCGGCGCTAAAGACAACATTGTCCTCGCCGGTTTCAGAACCATCCCGTATTCGGGGATAGCGGTGAACAAGGACCCCGGGACAAATGTGGTATGGGCGGGATGCATCCTCATGGGGGCCGGGTTTTTTCTCGCCTTCTTTGTATACCATAGAAGGATATGGGCGAGTGTGGAGCCTGTTGCGGGCGGAACTTTAGTCAGGCTCGGAGGCATGATAAACAAGAACCCCCTGGGGTTTGAAAGAGAGTTTAAGGATATCGTGGAGGCCGTACGGCGGGAATCCGGCGGGCAAACCCCGAAAGGTTCCATGGAGGAAAAGAGATGACTGAGGCAAAACTTATAATGTCGCTTATGTTTTTTACGATGGCGACCGCGTTTTATCTGCTGACGGCGCTTTGTTACATGCTCTACTGGTTTGTAAAAAGGGAGTGGGTCGGCCGGGCCGCAACGGCGTTTGCTTATATAGCCACACTTTCGGTGACCATGGTCCTCGTTTCAAGGGCCGGGGAGTCGGGACACGCCCCCTTTTCGAACCTCTACGAGTCGATGGTGCTCTTTATATGGGCGATGACGATAGGGTATCTGGCGATGGAGAAGAGGTATAAAACTAAAGAGCTGGGGGCGTTTGTGATGACTATTGCGTTCCTGGCGATAGTAGCAGCTTCGCTTCTGCCTTACAGGTTCAAGAGTGTAGAGCCTCTGAACCCGGCCCTGCAGAGCAAATGGAAGTGGATGGTCCATCTCCTCACCCCGCTGGGGGTCCAGAAATACGCGCTTGGGTGGCTGGATTTTCATGTCTTCACGACGTTCGTTGGTTATGCGGCTTTTGCGATATCGTTCGGTCTCAGTTTGATGTTTCTTTTGAGGGAGGGGTTTGAACTCAGGGGAATAAAGAACCTTCTCATCGACAGGCTCCCTGATTCAAGGACCCTCGACGAACTGAGTTACAGGGCCATTGCATGGGGGTTCCCGTTCTTAACCGTAGGGATAGTGTCGGGTGCGGTATGGGCGAACTATGCGTGGGGAACTTACTGGGGGTGGGACCCCAAGGAGACGTGGTCGCTTATAACATGGTTTATCTATGCGGCCTACCTCCATGCGAGGGTTACGAGGGGATGGAGGGGGAGGAGGACCGCCTACATCTCGGCAATAGGGTTTCTTGCGGTAATCTTCCTTTACTGGGGGGTGAGTTTCATACTCCCGGGTCTCCATGCATACGCATGATAAAAAGAGGCATGGGCGGTTGTTGCGGCATTCCAGATGAGGGAACCTCTGATTAAATGCCCCCTTTCCAAAGACTTTCAGTTATAGGTGGCTGCCCCGCCCTAACCGAAAAACCATATGAATTTATTGACAAAAATAAGCGGGTGGGACAGCCACCTATAGTAACTGAAAATTTTTGAAGAGAGCGGGGCACCCATGCGAAGCATGGGTCGAGAAACTTTTTATAAAAAGTTTCTCTCAAAAGAATTAATCAGAGTTTCCTGA
>JACRCB010000108.1 GCA_016219165.1 Deltaproteobacteria bacterium
AGGGAGCCTGCTCATACTGCGACAAGGAGGGTGTTGAAGCGTTCTTCTGGCACGGGGCGTCCTTCCTGCTTCAAGGCCTCGGTGCACGCTTCAATAGCCTCTTTTACGTTTTCGATGGCTTCCTCCCTATTTGCGCCGTCGCTCACGCAACCGGGAAGGCTCGGACACTCTGCAACCCACCTGCCGTCTTCGTCTTTATATAAAACAACCTGCCTCATACGCACCACCTCCACGGGTTACTATACCACAGGACTATAACACTTGACAAGGTTCTTTCGGCGTAAACCGTGGGCAGTAGAACGGGTTCGACCCCGGCCCTCAAAAGCCCCATGGCCGCATTGATAGACGGGGTTCGGACGCTTGGACGTGATAAAAATCGGACGTGATAAAAAAGCGAAGGCCGCCCGTCTAAGACGGACGGCCTTCACCCCTCGAGCAATAAAGCATTGATGCTTCCGGGCTAATTAGAAAAGTACCTGCATACGCTTGTTCCTGCTGCTAACTCTTCGTGGCATTGCCGCGGCCAGACTATTTCCACATCAAGGCTCTCCACGTCGCTTGTGGTGTAGTCGGTCGCGGTACCGGTCCTGTGCCGCGCGGTATATTTCGCCACGACATCCAGCGCATTCCATAAAGACCCATTATTATCCGGGGTGCCGGGTACCATGATGACCAGAAAACCTTCAATGTGTTTCGGCAAGGCTGTGCCCGCGGGGAACAGGCTCCGAATATCCGTGCAATCAACCTCCATGGCCTCATCGTACAACAAGGTTTCATCTACGACAGATGAAATCGCGCCGTGCGTAGTGTTCCGCTCCGGCAATGCGAGCACGGCCTTCTTATAGAAGAGCAACCCATTCGTGCTTGAGTTTGGGTTATGGATATTGACCGCGGTCTTATACATCCCCTTCACCACCTCGGCCTCCCCTGTCTCTCCGCAAACGAACTTCGCGGCGTAAGACAGATAGGCCCCTGATGGCGTTGCCTGTGCCGTCTGCGGCCCGGTAAGCATGCCCAGTGAGGCCAAAAAGATAATCCCCAGAGACACTCTCATGATTGTTTTCATCTTCTTTTTCATGCTCATACTCTCCTTTTTTTTGAGGTTGCATGGTTGCAAGCGCGACGCCTGCGCGGTTCCTTAAACGCACGTAAGGGCATCTTTTATACCGCGACCGGTTTTGTTCCTGCATTCAGGCCATCCCTTTGAGCCTGCCGCACAGTTGTATTCCCGGGATAGCGGTAAGGAGAAACGCCGGGTGAGGCAAAAATAGTAGCCCAACGATGCGCCAAAGTCAAGTAAAAAGTATAAGTATAAAAAGTATAACCCAGCGTTTATTAAATTGACATATGCTCGGGTATATGGTAACCGTCCATATATTAAGTACGGGGCGGGTATATCTGCCGATGCTAATGCGGCGAAATTGTCGGATTGGTTGAAGAAATGGCTTCAGGTATTGTGAAAGAAAGACCGGAGGTTTCCATGCAGAGGAAAATAATCTCTTTCTCCGTTTTATTCGTTTTTTCTTTTGCACCCCTCGCGTGGAGCGAGGTTGTGTATTTCGGGAAGATAACGGCGGTTGCAGGCAAGGTGGAATCCCAGAGAAAGGACGCGGCCGCCGCGGCTCCAGCCAACGTCGGGGACATGGTTTTTGAAGGAGGCAGCGTTAAAACCCATGCCGCGTCCCGGGCAGGGATTACGCTCAGGGACAACTCCCGCGTCTTTATCGGCCCGAATTCAAAAGTGCGCCTCGGAAAATTCACGCTGGATGATGCCGAAGAGACGCGCGACGCGGAGGTGGATGTTTCTTATGGAAAACTCAGGGTAATTACGGCGAAGATTATGAAGGCGACCGCCGCGGGGGAAAGAAGGCCGTGGAGGAATCTTAATTTCACGGTTGAAACCCCTACCGCGGTTGCCGTCATCAAGGGTTCGGATTGCGTGTTCAATGTGACCCCGGACAATACGGATATCGGCTGCTTTGACGGCATGGCAATTGTAAAGAATAAAGACCCCAAGGTAGAAGGCGAGGAGATTATAGGTTCGGACGAGGATGGGTCGGTGCCAAAGGATAAGCCGCCCTCCGGGCCGTCCGGAATGACGCCGGATGAAAAAGATGCATTGGATGACGGGGTCGAAGATGGAGAGGGAGAAGGAGAAGGAGAAGGAGAAGTATTTCCGTATGAGCCAACTGATGCAACAGCCCCTTTGCCCGCGGGTGGAGGAGGAGGTGGAGGTCTGCCGGTCAGCGGAGGCGGCGGCACGGGTTGCGCCAGCCCACCCTGCCATTAAGAATCCGTCCATATCCTTTCGCGCCGCGGCGAGACGGCCTGTGTTGGGGATTTCTGTTTTATTTTTCGCCTTATTTTCCGTCTCCGGCGTCCGGGCAGTTGAAAGGGCGGAGATTATCGCAAGACTTCAAAGGGATGTGCTCGTAAAGACGTCTTTGGCGCGCATACTCGGTCGCGCCCGCAGCTACGGCCTTTCCGATGAGATGGCGGTTAAAACCGTCATCCACGCGGGCGCCGAGCCGCAAACAGCCCTATACCTCGCGATAACAGGGGGTTATTCTCTCGAAGGCGTGGTTAGAGGCGCTGTCGAGAGCGGGGTGGAAATCCGGGCAATCGTGAAAACAGCGTTAGACGCCGGCGCCGACCCTTTACATCTTGCGCGTTCGATTACGGCGCTCGGCGCGCAACCGGCTGAGGTGGCGGATATGCTCTCAAAGGAAACCACCGCGATGAAAATACTTCCATAAGATAGGAATCAACCGTGAAAAAACCGCTCGCGCTCCTTATCTTTATCTTCTTTTTTTTCTCGGCGGTATCATTTGCCGGCGGCATAGATGCCGGCCCGGCCAAGTTTTATCCATATTTTTCCTTCACGGGAAAACACACCGATAACGTATTTGCTTCGCCGGCCGATGAGAAAAGCGATTACATCACCGTGTACGCACCCGGACTAAGCCTTGAACTCCCCTTCAGAAGGCACATGCTTTTCCTTGACTATAACGCGGTTGTGGAAAGATACGACGAGTTTAAATCAGAGGAGACAACCGATCTGAATGGCCTTGCCAAACTGGATCTAAGGCTCGGAGGAAGGATCCGCCTTGACTTAAGCGACACCTACAGGAAAGGGCACGAACCCAGGGGGCAGTCGGCCACGGGACGCGTGGATGTATTCAAAACAAACACGGCGCTCGTGTCCGCAAGTTACGCCCTTGCGGAAAAATCAAAGATTCAACTCGATTACTCCGCCGCAAAGTGGGACTTCGCCGGAGCGGTCAATGCCTTCCGGGAAAGGGACGCAGACAGGGTCTCCCTCTATCTATTCTACAGGTTCCTGCCGAAAACATCCGCATTCATCGAATACGACAACAACCGCGTTGACTTTAATAAAGACGTCTCTGAAGTGGCGCTTAATCTTGATAATACGGAAAGGAGCGGCTATCTGGGCCTTACATGGGAGATAAGCGAAAACTCCACAGGCACGGCCAAGGCAGGCTATACAAAGAAGGATTATGCCGACGAGGGCTGGTTTGACACGAACGGCGATTCCGTTGTTGACGTGAATGTCAAAGACCATTCCACATGGACGGCGTCCGTTGATTTGAGCCATGAGTTCAGCAGTCTTTCATCCTTGAAGGTTACCGCAAGAAGGGAGATAAACGAGACAAACCTTTCGCAGCGTATAAGGTATTTCGAGACCACCGGCGCGTCTTTCGAATACGAAAGAAAGTTATCGAGGAGGTTTTCCATGGCTGTCAACGGCTTCATGGGGAATGACAGCTACTCTGACCAGGGGGCGTATCTTAAGAAAAGGGAAGACCGCACCATGGGCGCGGGGGCGCGCCTCGGTTACGCGATGCGGGAGTGGCTCAGGTTCTCCACCGCCTACAACTACAGGGACAGGAATTCAAATATAGATGTCAATGATTACAGGGAGAGGATATTCACATTTTTTAACGTTGATATAAAGATTTAAAGTAGAGCGGGACGCATTAAGGTCTACGCTCCGCAGAATTAATATCGAACTTTTTTGTGCGATTTCAGGCGATGTATTCACCCCCCGTTTCCTTCTCTCAAAGTAGAGACCACTGAAGTCCATCGGTGGATTTGGGGCGATTATTTAGTCTTGTTTTTATCCTCCTCCTCTGGTAAAATGGCGTTTTAATTTCAGGAATCCATCGCATGGATGTGGTTACGGCATGGATGCGGGCAACCGGAGCAATCTTTGTTTCATGGCAGTTTACTCTTTCCTTTTAATGATATTTATTATTCTTTCATCCAGCCCAGCCGGCGCTCCCAGCATCCCCGCGGGAAAGATTGAAAGGACAAACGGCGAGGTTACCGTAAAAAGAGCCGGCATCGAAGATATTTTCCGCGCAAAGGAGCATGATACGTTTTTTGTGGGGGATACCCTGACCACAAAGGCGGATTCTTTCGCCGAGATTGTGTTTGTGGACGGAGGATTTGCAAATATTCCCCGCAAGACCGCGCTGATGGTGAACCACTACGCATACGAGAAGGAGTCGCGGCGGAGAAAGGCGGTTGTGAGGGTTCTTGAAGGCACCGCGAGATTCGTGCTTTCGCAGAGACCCGGCAAGGACTCATCTTTCGTTGTTGAGACGGACACCGCGCGTATTTCAGCGGGTCTTGCGGATTTTATTGTCGAGGCGCAAAAAGACAAGACGGAGTTATATGCGCTCGGCGGGGCGGTTCAAGCGAGTAACACGTCTATATTTATTGCCGGCAATGTAACTTTGGAAACAAACGAGGCCTCGACCATATTGCGGGATAAACCGCCGGCAGGCCCGCGCAGTCTTACAGGCAGAGAGATAACCGGGTTGACGGAAAGAACGAATCTTTCTTTTCCGGGGAGGTAGAACTTTTGTTTCTATGAAAGACTTCGGCGCCGCATTCAGGGTATTATTGATTTTTTTGTTTCTCCTTCCTTCTTTTGCCCGCGCGGACGAATACAGGGTCGGCGAGGGAGACCTTTTAAGGATTACCGTCTATGAACACCCCGACCTTGAGACCGAGGCGAGGGTCAGCGGCGACGGCGTTATTACATTTTCCCTTATAGGCATGGTAAGGGTTGAGGGGTTGTCCGCTTCGGAGGTTGAAAAACTCGTAGTAAGACTCCTTGAGGACGGTTACATAAAAAACGCCCAGGTGACGGTTTTCATAAAGGAGTATAGAAGTAAAAGGGTTACCGTTGTGGGGGAGTTTGTAAAACCCGGGATAGTGGAACTCCCGGGCGCCAGAACCTTGCTCGAGGCGATTTCGAGCGCGGGCGGCATTACCCCGAATGCCGGCGATATGCTTTATATACAGCGGAAGATATTTGGAGGCGGCGCCGAGGAGAAAGACGTAACAGTGACGGTTGACCTCAAAAAACTCCTCGAAGAGGGGGATGTTACAGCCAATGTGGCGGTTCAGGACGGCGATTCCATCTATGTGCCCCGCGCCGCGTTCGTGTATGTCTCTGGAGAGGTCAAATCCCCGAACGCCTACAAGATAACGAAGGGACTTACGGTATTGAAGGCAATAACGCTGGCGGGCGGATTCACGGAAATGGCGTGGAAGGGAAGGACGAAGATCATCCGCAAGGGCAAAGATGGCAGGGAAGCGACCGTTCCGGCGAATATGGACGACCTTGTAATGCCGGACGACGTGATACTCGTCCCGGAGAGTATCTTCTGAAGAGGTGATTGAAGGTGGAGATAAAAGACCATGAAATACATCTGCTCGACTACTGGCGGGTGCTCGTCAAGCGGAGGAAGGTGTTTTTTGCCGTCATGGCCCTGATTGTCGGCGTAACCGTTGTTTATTCATTCGTTGCAACCCCCATATACAGTTCCGCGGCGCAGATACTTTTTGAACTTGAGAAAAACCCGACGATGACCTTTGCGGAAGGCGAGGGGGGCTATGTGCAGATGAAGGAATCAAAGGAATATTTCAATACACAGACGGAGATAATAAAAAGCCGCGCCTTCGCCGACAGGGTGGTAAGGAAACTTGAACTCGGCAAGAACGCATATTTTTTAGGAAAGAAGGAGGGGCTTAATAATGTCCCGCTTTACGGCACGATAAAGTGGCTCGGTGAAAGGTTCTCCTCACACTTTCGGGGGGCCTCGAAAGGCAAAGACCCCTTTTTGAATGTTCCTCTGGAGGAAGAGGTTGACCCGGCGCTTACCGATATCGTCCTCGATAACATGGGCGTTGAGATAGCCCGCGACACGAATATCATGAGGGTTGTTTACTACGACGGTGACCCGAGGGCGGCTGCCGTCATGGCAAACGGTATAGCCGCCTCTTATATCGAGCACAATCTCGACATAAGGGTAAGGCCCTTCAAAGATGCGGTTGACTGGCTTTCGGCAAAGATAGTGGAACTGAAAGGCAGGGTTGAAACAAGCGAGAGGGTATTGCAGCGGTATAAGGAAAAAGAGAACATCGTCTCTTTTGAGGCCAAGGAGAACATCATCACACAGGAACTTTCGGAGATTATTTCGGAGGTTGTCCAGGCCGACGCAAAGCGTCAGGACTCGGAGGCGAGATATAAACAGATCAAAGGGGTGATAGACAAGCCGGAACTCCTTACCACCGTTCCGGACATAATGAATAGCCTTGTAATACAGGGTTTGAGAAAAGATGAGCTCGACCTTAAAAAGGAAATATCCATGCTGTCCGGGAAATACGGCGAAAAGCACCCGCAGATGATAAAGGCAAAGACAGAACTTGAGATGGTTGAGAAGAATATTCTCGATGAGGCGCGCAAGATGCTTAACGCCGCAAAGACGGAATATGAGATAGCAAAAAGCAGGGAGGATTCCCTTAAAACGAGGCTTGAAGAGCAGAAACAGGCTGTGCTGAAACTCAGCAAAAAGGCTATAGATTTCAATGTCGTCGCAGGGGAGGCGTTCAGCAATAAGGAGTTCTACGAACTTCTCCTCAAAAAACTTCAGGAGGCGTCGCTTTCGAGCGGGATAAACATCTCCAATGCGCAGGTGGTTGACAGGGCGATAATCTCTCCTTCACCCGTCAGTCCCGCAAAGGCGTTTAATGTTCTTATAGCGGCAATAGTGGGGCTTTTTACGGGTGTAATGGCCGTATTTTTCGTTGAGTACATGGACGATACGCTTAAAACGCCCGAGGACGTAAGGGAATTCCTCGGCGCGCCGTTTTTAGGCTACGTGCCGGCATTTACAGCAGGCAAAGGAGATGAGTCCGGCCTGCTTCCCGTTATTTCTCATCCGAGGTCTCCCGCAGCCGAGGCATATCGCACCCTCAGGACAGGCATCGTATTTTCCTCCGCGCAGACGCCTCTTAAGGTGATACTTGTAACAAGTTCTCTTCCCAGAGAGGGAAAGACGGTTACCTCCAGCAACCTTGCCGCCGCAATGGCGCAGACAGGGGAAAGGGTCATCCTTGTAGACGGCGACCTAAGACGTAGCGACGTCCACAATGTCTTTGGCATGGAGAACTCAGACGGCCTTACAAACCTTATCGTGGAAAATCATGAGATTGACAGGGTTGTCAAAAAGGTTGCCGCGCAGGAGAATCTCGAACTTCTGACCTCAGGCGCGCATACGCCGAATCCCGCGGAACTCGTCGGCTCTAAAAAGATGAGGGAACTTTTACTCTCCCTGAGGGAACGATATGACAGGATAATAATAGATTCGCCGCCGCTTATGGCCGTGTCCGACCCGATTATTCTTTCGGACCTCGTAGATGGGGTTATATTCGTTGTATGGGGCGGGAATACGGGCAAGGAACCCGCAAAAGACAGCATGCGTTATCTCTCCGGCGCCAATGCGAGGATTACAGGGGTTGTGCTGAATAATCTTGCGCCTGCAAAGGCGGGTTCTTATTATTACTATCAATATTACCATACATACGCAGACGCCGAGAAAAACGTAAAGCCCGTGTAGGCCGTCCATGATAGATATCCACTGTCACATACTCCCCGGGATAGATGACGGCCCGTCGGATATGGATGAGTCGGTAAGGATGTGCAGGGTTGCGGAAAAAGACGGGATAAGGACTATCGTTGCCACTCCGCACCATAAGCCCGGGGCTTATGAGACCCCCTCGGACAAGGTCTATGAACTCATTGATTCTCTCCAGCGCAGTGTTGATGCGTAAGGGGTTTCCATTAAAATAATCCCTGGCGCGGAAGTTGAACTGACCCCTGAATTCCATAGAAACATAAGGACTGTCGAGCATCTTACGATAAACAAACGCTCCGGTTATGTCCTCGCTGAACTTCCGCATACGGGGGTCCCGCAGGGATGGGATGATTATCTTATTTCACTGCGCGGGGACGGGATCTTTCCCATAATAACCCACCCTGAAAGAAATCCTTATTTCATGCAGAACCCCGCCCGTATAATCCCTTTTGTAAAGCGCGGGGGGCTTGTGCAGATTACAGGCGGGAGCATACTGGGCGCATTCGGCGACTCTTCCCGGGAGACAGGCGTTTTTTTCCTCAAAAACGGTTTTGTTCATTTCATTGCCTCTGATGCGCATTCCCTTTCTTTCAGGCCCCCCGAGATATTGAAGGCGGTTACAATTGCCGGTCATATCATAGGAAAGGTTGCCGCGTTGGCGCTCGCCAGAGAGAATCCGCAATCGGTCATAGACGGCAGGCGGTTTCCGGCCAACCCCGATGTTCGTCCCGAAGGGTTCAATGCGAGATGGTAAGTTGAGACTGCTGAAAAAGTCCATCTGCTTCGTTGTCTTCGTCGCTCGTCATTGCGGCGTATATACGAAATACGCCTCACTCCTCGCTCCTCGACGCCTCGCATCTGGAGCTTTTGCAGCAGTTTCAAGAGATGAGGGGGTTTTTCAGGGGTCTCAAGTCGAAAGGGGTCTTCTTGAGGGATAATTCGATTTTTCATCTCGCGGACAGGTGCGTAGAGGGCGGGCTTGTCTTTTTGGTTTTTTTTACCCCTCTCGCCATGGGAAGCGCGGACGCATGGGCGTTTTCCATCATGGAGATGGCGGTTTTTATCATCTTCGCCGTCCATATTGCGAAGTTGTCCGCCGGCAAAAAGATAGAGTTGACGATAACCGCGGAGTTTGCGCTTCTTCTTTTATTCCTGGGGTTTACAGTTTTGCAGCTCCTGCCGCTGCCGGAGCGGCTTATTTCCTTTCTTTCTCCGGAGGCGGATAAACTTTATTCCGCCCTTGCGGACAATCCCGCCGGTCGGTGGAGGACGATAACCCTCAATCCGCACGCAACCGGACAAGAGATATTCAAACTCATCTCGTATATCCTGCTCTTTTTCGTCGTTATAAATCATTACAGGACCTTTGAGCAGATAAAGAGGGTTGTCCACACCGTCATGCTGATGGGCGCGGGACTGGCTGTTTTTGCCGTTATACAGAAACTTGCATGGAACGGGAAATTCTTCTGGGTCTTCCCTGCCGGGGAGGGGGTCGCATCAAACACCTTTCGCGTCTGGGGGCCTTACATAAACCACAATCATTTTGCGGGCTACATGGAGATGGCGATACCGCTCGGGATGGGGCTTGTGCTTTATAATATCTCAAAGGCGGGGCCGTTCACCGGGCTTCCTTTAAGGAAAAAACTCGCGGTGTTTGCGGGGACCAAGGAGTTTACCGCCGTTATCTTTTCATCTCTCTGCGTCTTTGTCTCGACGGGGGTTCTTTTCATGAGCCTTTCGAGGGGAGGGATAATAGGTTTTCTCGCATCCATATTGTTTTTTGTGGCGATGGCTTACACGAGGAAGTCTTTAAAGAAGAAGGCGGCCCTCATCGCGGGCGTGGGGCTTATTTTAGGGCTTTTACTTGTCATATCGGCATGGGGGCGGATTGAGTCGAGATTTGAGGAAATAGGCGAGGAAGAGAGGATAGCGAGGTTTGATATATGGAGGGACGCCTCCGGCATAGTCAGGGATTTTCCCCTTGCCGGCACGGGATTGGGGACATTCAAAAACATATACACGCGTTACCAGAGCGAACACCCGACGCTGTTTTTCGCGCACGCTGAAAATGATTATATCGAGATACTCACGGATACGGGGATACCGGGTTTTATAATTGCAATCTCGGCGGTCTGTGTGTTTTTCGCCTCTCTTATGAAAAGATGGCGTGAAAGGCGCGATGCCTTTGTCGTGAGCATGGCGCTCGGGGGGATGTCCTCCTGTGTCGCGCTTTCGGTGCACAGTCTGAGCGATTTCAACCTTCGCATACCGGCGAACGCGATGCTTATTACGATTATCTCGGCTCTCACATGGGCGTGTGTTCATAATATCGCGAGGAGGTCCGCATGAGCGCGCCGACGTACAGTTTCGAGGGTAGAATCCCGGCTGCCGTCTGCATGGCGTCAATCGCGTTGGCGCTCGCGCTTTTTTTATTCCCCCTGGAAACGCTGATTTCAGAGAGAAATTATAACGCCGCAATGAGGCTGCTTGACGACGAGGCAACACCCGAATACGATATAAAGCCTATTCCAACTCTCAGCATGACTGATTATTTTACGGCGCTCGAACGCATTGAAAGCGCTCGAAGGTTTTCTCCTCAAAATGCCTTTTATTACAAAAAACTTGCGGAACTGCATATATGGCTTGCGCGGTGGAGCGAGATAATGGGAGGGCTTGGCGAAAAAGGCGGGGTAACCGGAGCGGGCGGTTATGAAAAGGCGACAGGCTATCTTAAAGAGGCGGTTTTCTTTGAACCCGCGAACCCGGAACATCATCTGCTGCTTGCGAGGGTTTATGATACAATGGGAGACAGGGAATCCGCCGAAACGGAGCTTAAAAGGGCCGTTATGAGTTATCCCGTCAATGCGCCGCTCAGGTATGAGGTCGCAAGACATTATCTTCTTACAAAGAGATACGGGGACGCCATAGAGCATTCAAGGGCGCTTGCGGTGATTGATACGAGTTATATGGCGCCGCTTGCGACGAGGGAGACGGGGATAATCGAGAGGCGAAGCGAGCGGTATCTTTCAAGGCTTTACCGGAGTTATCTTTTTTCCGCGTTCGAGATTGCGTGGCGGGCCTCAAAGGATAAAGAGGTGGTGCGCGGCATAACCCCGGATAATCCCGAGGCGAAAGAAGTGATGGCCGCGTTTTTCGAGTGGAGGGGATTGGATTAAGGAATGCAAAGAGAAAATTTTAAGAATGCGATTTTGGATTTTCAAACGAAGGCCATCCATGGGTTACGTTAACGAAGAAGGTTCACGCTCTGCATTTTTACGGTTGCCTTTTGTAAGAAGGTTCCTTGACCGCAATATGGAGGAGTTTATCCCTTCTATTGCGGTAACGTTTTTGTTGAGGATTGCGGCGGCGGCCCTTGCAGTTGTCTTTAATATTCTCCTTGCGAGGGTTTTAGGAGCCGATGGCACGGGACTCTATTTCCTTGCCCTCACGGCAATAACCATCGCGGCCATATTCGGCAGGTTCGGGCTCGACACGCTCATGGTCCGCCATGTGGCGGGCGGCATGTCGGTCAACAATCCGGCGGAGGTAAAGGGGATTTACCGGATGGGCGTCAGTTTCGCTCTCGCGGCGTCCGCTTTCAGCGCCCTCGTTTTGTTTTTTTCAGCACCCGCGCTTTCAGCCCTGGTATTTGGAAAACCCGAACTCGCTTCAGCGCTTCGCTGGATGAGTCTTTCCATTGTCCCGCTTGTTTTTATGACCATGCATGCCGAGGCGCTCAAGGGGCTTAAGCGGCCGGGCGAATCCATCTTCATCCAGTTTGTTGGCGTTCCGGTGGTTTGCATCGCCGGGGTTTATTTTCTGGCGCCTTCCTTTGGCGTTACAGGCGCGGCCTTGGCGCATATCGTTTCGGTCATGGTGATGGCCGTCGCGGGCAGATACCTCTATAAGAGGGCGACTGTATGGCTGAACGGCATAGAGCCGTCGTTCAATGTCTCGCGCATGATAGAGGGCGCAATACCGCTTTTTTCAGCGCAGTTGATGCAATCCGCGATGGTCTGGACACCAACCCTCATGCTCGGGGCATGGGGGACAAAGGCCGAGGTCGGCGTCTTTGAGGTCGCAAGGCGCACTTCAACGGTTATAAGTTTTGTCCTTGTCGCCGTGAACGTCGTTATCGCGCCGAGGTTTGCGGAACTCTACAGGGTCCGCGATATGGAGGGGCTTGCGGCCGCGGCGCGGTCTTCGGTCAAGATGATGGCGCTTGTTTCCGCGCCCGCGGCCGGCCTCTTCATGCTCGCGCCGTCTTTTGTCATGGGTTTTTTCGGCCCTAAGTTCATTGCCGGGGCTACGGCGCTCGCGCTTTTGTCCTTCGGGCAATTTGTAAACGTTATCACCGGTCCGGTTGGATACCTTCTTGTTATGAGCGACAAGGAGAAGGCTCGAAGGAATAACGTCGCCATTGCCCTTTGCATA
>JACRCB010000107.1 GCA_016219165.1 Deltaproteobacteria bacterium
GTTCTTCCCCAGAAAACCCCCCGTAAAACGGGGGGTTTTCTGGGGAGCTAAAAGTCTTTGAAGGGGGTCTGGGGGAATCTTTCTACAGAAAGTTTCCCCCGAAAATGCTTTTTTCAGAGGTTACATTATTTCTGCGGGAGGGGATGCATGGAGAGGTTTGAGAATGACCCGGAGAAATACCTCAAGGACGAGGCGGAAGGGCGGAGGGGGATAAGATGGGAGAAAAACCGCTTGTAAAGAGTCCATTCCCGCCGTTCCTCGCATTCATCCTCGATAACCCCTTGAGAAGGGTTCTCATAGACAGGGAGAGGTTCTTAAGGGGGATGGGAGTGAAGGAGGGGGACCATGTCCTCGAGATAGGGTGCGGCCCTGGTTTCTTTACCGAGACCCTTTCCATGATAGTCGGGGAGAACGGCAGGGTCTATGCGCAGGATGTTGAAGAGGCGATGGTTGAGAGGGTGCGGAGGAAATCCGCCGGGTTTAGGTTCAGCAACGTCGTTCCCCTCCTCTCCAATTCATCATTGATTGCCCTTGCCCCCGGTTCATGCAACGTGGCGTTGTGCGCCAATGTCATTGAAGAAATCTATAAAGAAGGCGAACTCGAGGGGACTGTCGCGGAGTTGGACAGGGTATTGAGGAAACCCGCCGTGGTGATAGTCAAGGAGCATAGGTTCGGAGGCACCGGCCCCATGGTAAGGAAGGCGGAGAAACTCATGTTGAACCTCGGATATGAGAAGGTTCTGGAGGAAGTAACGTTTTTTTCTTATCACATGAGATTCAGGAAGTGAAGGGAGCATGTGTTGAGGCGCAAGGAAGGATTGAATAGATAGGCCTTGACATTCTACACATTGTAGAATAATATGGGCTTACGTCTATTATTCTACAATTTGAAGTGAAGAAACCTGAAGTGAAAAAAAATGAGGAGGGTTCGTATGGACGAGAGATTGAGGCCGGTGAGCATCGCGTTGCTTATCGGACTTATCACCTTTGTATTTGGAATCCTGTGGGCTGTAGTTCTTGTAACCCAGCACGAAAGGATTCACGGGATATTCGTCGAGAGTTTGGAATCCCGCAAGGTCAGTTCAGGGGCCGGTTCCGGGAGCACCATGGCCTTTGCGCGCGAGGGGGCGGAAGGAGGAGGCGGGAAGATGGAGATGGAGATGGAAAACCCTCCTCAGGAGGAGCATGAGAACCCTCTTATCGAGGAAGCCCATGAAAGGCTCACGAGGGGGCACATCCACTGGATGGGCCTTGGGCTTGTGACGATAGCGGTCTCGCTTCTCCTCGCATTTTTGAATTCTCCTCCGGGGGTAAAGACCGTTGCATCGCTCTTGACCGCCGTCGGCGGATTCTTTTATCCCCTGAACTGGATTATCATGGGTTTCCGCACGCCTTCGCTCGGGTCCGAGGCCGCGCAGGATTCCGTCATGTTCACCGCAGGCCCAACGATATTTTTCGTCCTCGCAGGGGTGCTCATCACGATATACTGCCTTCTTAGAGGAATATCACAAAAAAGATAAAACGGTGCTCCCGGAGACGGGGCGTATTTATTTGCGTCAGGATTCTACACGCCATGGAAGGAAAACGGAGGTTAAAAACAAGGATGTGTGAATCCTTCTTCTGACGTTTGCAATCAGGCATTAGAGGAATAGACTTATAACCATGCCATGCAACGGAGAGGAGGGCTCATGCTTGATTCAAGGACTGTCTCGTTGAGTCTCGCAATAACAGTAGAATTCCTTTATCTTGCCTGCGCCCTCTTCTTTTATCTTTTCCCGGAAGCGGCGTTATTTTTTTTCAACACATGGCTTCACGGCATAGACCTCATGGCCATAGCGTCCGGGCGGCCCGTGGCCGCATGGGGGTTCTTTGTGGGTTCTGTGAGCGTCTTTGCGGTCTCTTATGTAACGGGCGCGATATTTGCGGGGATATATAACGCGCTCGGAAGAGGCAGGAATCTCTGAATGTCATTCCTCGTTCCGTTATGGCTGGGGTTCGCGTTCGTGGGAGCGAGCGCATTCACCGCGGCGTATTCGAGGCTCCTCGGAGAGATGATCGGGCAGTGGGTCTCGGTGGTCCTGAGGAATTTCACGGGCATACCGCTTTTTGTCTGGGGTTTTGTCATGGCATTGACAACTCCCTCTCCATTTTTTTTAAGCCGAATGCAGCCACAATCTTTGTCGGGTGGTTTTTGATATTAGCAGGGTCTGTTCCCTTTTTCTGGGGGCACTGGATAATCGGGAGGCCGAGCCACATGCCCTCTGTCGGCGATACGCTCGTAAGAAAGGGGCTTTATTCTTATGTGCGGCATCCTATCTACAGTGGAGCCTTTTTGATGTTAGCCGGGTCTGCGCTCTTCTGGCCGAAGTTTACCTTTACCGTGGCATGCCTTTCCGGGTTTATCTGGCTTCTTATACAGGCAAGGCTTGAGGAGATAGACCTTCTTGAGAGGATGCCCGAGTACCGCCAGTACATGAAAGATGTGCCGAGGTTTATTCCGCGCATAGGGAAGGGGGGGGAGATATGGCAAAGGACCCGGTCTGTGGAATGGAAGTTACGGAAAAAGATGCGCAGCGCATGACACATATAGGCCATGAGACATATTACTTCTGTTCAAAGGCGTGTCAGGAGCAGTTTGAACTTAAGGAAGGCATACGTAAAGAGGAGCCCGGCAAGAAATGGTGGCAGAGGATTTTAAAAGAGACGAAAGGAGAGCCGCCGAAGTGCCACTGATTTTTTCAGATTCCTCGGCCGCGGCGCGTTACGGCTGCCTTAAAAAATATCGTCAGGGCTAATCATGCACAGTAATACTATCTCTTACGCCTATGGCTTGTGGTCGCTTGTGGCTGTAAATGTCCTGCTGTTCCTTTTTTTCATCCTGAGTTTTCTCGCCCCGCTGAAAAAAAGGGAATGGCGGACGATGGGGGTGACTTCCGCTTTTTTTGTCGCACTCTTTACCGAGATGTACGGTTTCCCGCTCACAATCTACATATTGACCGTTGTCATGGGAAGGAGATACCCATCCCTCAACCCATTTTCTCACGAAAGCGGGCACCTCTGGGTGGCGTTTTTCAAAGGCGGGGCTTTAATGCTCGTCCTTATACACCTCGTAAGTAACGGCCTTATGCTTGCGGGTTTCTTCATGATGGGTGCGGGATGGAATAAAATCCATAAGGCAAAGGGAGGGCTTATAACGGACGGGGTATACCGATACGTCCGCCATCCCCAGTATGCCGGGCTTTTCATAATCACCATAGGGCTCCTTATCCAGTGGCCGACAATAATAACGGCCGTTATGTGGCCGGTCCTTGCCGCGGCCTACTACAAACTGGCAAGGAAGGAGGAGGATGAAATGGAGAGGGAATTCGGGGACGCATACAGGAGGTATAAGGAAAAGGTCCCGATGTTCATACCGCATATAATGAGGAGTGGCGAGGTAATTTCTTAACAAAGGAGGTCTGAATGGAGCGTATGGCCGTGGCAGGTATTGTCGGCGCGGTGGTTTTGGTTCCGCATCTTTCTTATGCCCAGATGATGGAGCGGATGGAAAAACA
>JACRCB010000106.1 GCA_016219165.1 Deltaproteobacteria bacterium
CCTTTTTATAAAAAGGTTCTCTCAAGATACTTTTTCAGAGGTTCCTAAAGGCGCTGGCGCCGGTTATCCCCGGAGGCCCGGCTAAGAATCCTTTAAGACCCGCTCTGCGAATTTCAGCCTCATCACTATCGCATCCTCATCCCCATAGTACTTTTCCCTTGTAAAGACCTCTTCAAAACCCAGACCGTGGTAGAGTTTTCTCGCAGCGGCGTTTGACCTTCTCACCTCGAGATACACGTCCGTTACTCCATCCCCTTCCATGAAGTCCAGAGTAAAGGCAATGAGCCTCAGCGCAAGCCCCATTCTCCTCAACTCCGGGTCGACCGCTATGTCCAGTATATGCCCCTCTCCGGCGACTATCCAGAACACTATGTAGGCGCCGAGCCGTTCCCTGCCCTCGAAATCCACCTTTTCAATGAAGGCATAGGAGACCGGATTCCTGAATTCCTGCACGAACAGCCCTCTTGTCCATGGCTGGGGGAAGGAAAGGTTCTCTATCCTTAACACATCCTCCAGGGCGTCTTCGGTCATTGGAAGGATGCGTTGATTGGTCGGGATATGCGTTCTTTTATACAACAAGGTAATTTCTTTTGGGGTGTTTTTCCGCAAAAACAACCGGTATTAAAATTCTCCGCCATAAATGGCGGAGAGACCCATGCTTCGCATGGGTGCCCCGATAGCAGGGTGATGTCTTTTATATTTGCCCCATTCACGAACAGGCCGCGTGGTTACTTGACGTTTGTGGTAAAGATAATATGCCAGAAATCAATCTTCTTCAGTTTGCATACCTTCTCCACCCTGAGGCTTGCCCTTTCCACAAACTCATCCATCGAGAGGTCCGACCTCCAGCCTATCTTTTTACTTACAGGGTTCATAATCTTCTCAAACCCCGCAATCATTTTATTCCTGCTCTTGAAGTGGTTGACGACCACTATCTTCCCGCCGTTCTTACATACCCTCCTGCACTCCGCCATCACCATGTAAGGGTCCGGCACAACGCTTACGACGTGCGAGAGAAAGACCTCGTCGAAACTGTTGTCTTCGAAATTAAGGTTCATCGCATTCATCTCAAGGAGCCTTACGTTATATAGCCCCATCTCCTCCACCTTTTCCTTGGCCTTCCTGAGCATCTCTCCCGAAAGGTCTATCCCCACGATGGTGGCGTGCCTGGGGAAAAAACTGAGCGAAAGTCCCGTCCCCACCCCTACATCGAGCACCCTCTCCCCGGGCCTTATGTCCATCGATTGTATGGCGTGACGGATCCTCGGATAAAAGAACCTCTTAAAGAGCGCATCGTATACGCTCGAATATCCGTCGTAAATCCTCTTTACCGATTCGAGTTCCAAAGATAAACCCCCGTGCATGTCCCAAATGAAATTATTTTTCCGGCCGGCGGCGCCTGATACCTCACCTGCCGCCGATTGCAGCATCTGATACGTCTTTTACGTAGATTACCTTATCGTCCCCGGCATTGAAGAAATCCCTCACCCGTGCCTCCTCGCGGAAGCCGCATCTTAGATAGAAAAGACGCGCCCTCTCATACGAGGGAAGGCCCGATGTCTCAGCGACCATGAGCCTTGCGCCCGCCTTTTTAAGCAGGGCCTCTACATGTCCAAGGAGCGCCGTACCTATACCCTTTCCCATGGACTCCGGGTCCACCAGAATCCAGTAGATGTCGTATGTCCCCCGGGTAAGGGTTGCGCGCCCGTAGCATACATAACCTGCCGGAAGACCGTCCCCGCCAGCGGCGGCGACGAAGAAATAATCCTTGTCTTGCCCCCCGTTTAAATATATATCAAGCAATTCCAGCGCACAACCCCTTTCTTCTTCCGTGAGGTTGCCGGCCCTTTCTATGATTGAAATTATAGCGGGCCTGTCGGCGCCGACGACATCCCTTATGCAAAGCATATTATCCGTCCGCCCGCTCACGCACCAACCCCTTCATATCTCTGGAGCGCGCTCGTTACAATCCCATCTATAAGTTTATTGTAATCCAGCCCCCCGATCCCTGCGCTGCGGGCAAGCCCCGCGTTCCTCGAAATATCGGGGTTCGGATTCACCTCCAG
>JACRCB010000111.1 GCA_016219165.1 Deltaproteobacteria bacterium
CTGTATGCTTCCGAGGCTTTTACCGTTTACCTCCAACCCTACGGATGGAAAAAACGCGCGGAAGGCGGGGCTGAACATGTTTTTAAACCTTAGCTTCACCTTCGGCGGCTTCTCCTCGATGGGCGGGTATTGGCCCCTCAGATTCCTTACAACTTCCCCATACTCAGGGATGCCGACCAGAAACCTAGGCCGAGGTGTGGTTCTGAAATCGGTCCTTATCATCGCGTAGAATTTATCCATCTCCTCATCGGTCAGGGAATAATCTATGACTATGGTTTGCCCAAGGTAGTCCTTCATTGGGTCTTTACGGTGCTCGGGACGCAAATCCAACGGCCAGCTCATGCTCCAGTCGAATTTTTTTGGTGAATCTACGGTATCTATTATCTCGAAATGCAGATGAAAACCCAGTTTTATACCCTTGTAATACTGTATTGTTCCGGTGTTGCCAGATATGCCAATCACCTCTTCCCTTTTGACCATCTGGTCTGTCCGCGCCTTTCTCTCGCTGAGGTGCGCATACAACGAGTATATATGGCGCTGGCGGTCCCCGGCATCAGGGGTATGGTCGATGACGATTGTATTTCCGTAATTTGCCCTGTCTATTGAACCCTCTCTTGTGCCGGAATAGACGACCTTGCCGTCCTCTATCGCCTTGACATCGTTCAAGTAGGCAAGGTAATCCACGCCTATGTGCGGCCCGTAAGGTCTTGGGGCGCCGAACTCGCCACCATCTTTGTTTATGTGTGCATCTGTCGGCTGTTCAAGGAACTTAAGTTTTATTGTCCCACCCATATGCCTCCTTGCTTAATCGTTTTTAAGGTCTATTACAAAAAAGTCTTCTCGCCAGGGCCCTTCAGCAACATTTTCAGGGACATTATGCCGCTCAAAGAGCAACCATCTGCCGTCTGGGGACACGCCCTCTATATAAATCCTGTCATATACGACATCGCCGTAATGCGCGTCTATCACGCACCGCGCGTCTTTGCTGTCCGTGGTAAATTGACGTATGCACCTGTCATTGCCGCCATCCTGAAAAATAATGTCTCCATTGGGTAAAATGCCATAAAAAGGCGCAACGTCGTACTCTTCTAATATTCTTTCGCAGGAAAGCTCTCTATCTTTAACGGCGCAGCGGTAGAAGCTATTTTTTTTCAATGGCCATTCTTCTTCTTCCACGTTGCGTTCATCGACAAAATAAATATTGTTTTTTCTATCTATTTTCGCCGAGGTTGCGTTGACGTTTCCAAGGTCAAAACACTTTGCCCAGCCGTCCTTGCCTAAAAACTCGACGCACAGCGTATCTGAGTATCGGGTAGATGCCAGAAAGCCGGAGGAATCGGGGAACCATACCGCGTCATATACTTTCCACCTCCTTTCGGTGAACCAGACACCCTCCCATTCCAGGTCGGCCGCCTTGCCCGCCGACCCGTGTTTTTCTCCGAGTAAAATCTTTGAGCCGTCCGGAGACAATGCGTCGTATTCTCCGCCGTTTCGCACACTCGCAACAAAAGTCCTTTTGTTTGTTACGGTGTCGTACATGTACATATCCATCAACACCTCGTATTCCTCATAAATACGGCTGCTTTCTCCGTCTAAATACAGAATCTTTTTCCCATCAAGAGTGCAGCTTAGAATGGTGTCTTCTCTGGTCAGTCCTGTCTGCATCTTCTCTTTAGTCAGAAGGTCTAACAATACGACCCCTACGTTGTCGCCATCAAATGTGACCCCGTTCTTTCCACACCATTCTATATGATAAACACTTTTCCCCCTGCCGATATCCTTCTCAACGAGTATCTCTTCTTTGTCTTTGATATTTACGCTTGCATCGCGGGCCTGCATCAAGCCCGCGCAGCCGGTAAGGATGATGAGCATGGAAAGCGCGGTCATTATGTATGTGCCGTTTTTATGCGTGCCTTTCACCTGTTTTGACTCCGTGCCGCGGACTCTTTCGCTTGCGTCAATAAACGGCGCGCTTATAACTACCTCTATCTCTCTTTCAGCCATCTCTCCTTCACTCTTATTAATTACAAGGAATCTCTATTCTTCTCCGGCAATGTTATTATTTCTGACTCTATCCTTGCCTTTATCTCTCTTTTGATAGAGCCATCTCTCTTTACTTCATCTACAAACACTATGGATTTATCCCCCCGCGTGAATAAGAAAACTTTCAATCCTCACGGCATTTAAAACTACCTTTTTTCCACGGTATTGGGTCGCAAATGATTGTAGGCATTGGCTCCCTTGGCGCCCTTGGCGCATTTGGCGCTGGCGACTCAGGACGCGGCTGGTTTTTTTCCACTATGTAAAAATCTTTGGAATTAATATACGCCTCTTTTCCTGAATCGAACCTGATTTTGAAAAACGTCGCATAAGGGTCTTTCAACACTTGCATATTGCAGGAAAACTTTCCTTAGGAACACACTAAACCTATTACAGTAAACATCTCCGGCTTTTGGAGCGAGAACGAAAGACTTTTAAGCGACGGTTCTTCATGGAATATGACATTACCAATATCTTCAACCATATACTTCTTCCCTATGGAAGGATTGAGGCTATATGTCCATGCGCATGAGGCGAGCATTAAAGAAACGATGGACAATACAATCAATCTTCTCATAAGAACCTCCTCTGCGGCGTATTTAGAATCCACCACACATATATCACAAAGCCCTGTTTAACACAAATAGTTTAAAGCCGCGCTACCATTAGTTTTTTTCAACCACAAAATGCTTTTTCAAGCGTTCTTTGTCTTCTCCAGATGCCTTAATATTTCCGCTTTATATACCTCGAACGCCTCAACGAGCCATGCCGGTTGCTCGCCCCACCCGCCCTCGTGAAGCAACACTCCACCATCCTCTACAAGATAACAAAGCCTGACAATATCCCACGTATCCTCTGATATATACGATAGAGGGCATTCGTAAAGGCGGATATCCCCGAGGGAGAAGACCTTCTCCGCCCTTTTTTCTTTGAATTCTTCTTTGACATCTTCGGTGTATTCCGAAACAGCCCTTGAATCTTCCGATAGATTCTTAAGATTAAAGCAATTCCTGACATCCTTATCCCTCCCCGTGCATTTATCGCAATCAAACGGGCTTGCCTCCTGCGTCCGAAAAGACCAGCGGAAGCCCGCAATCAGTTTTTTCTTTGACCCTCGAGGAGTTTACTCTGTGATTCCATCGCCCGGATAATCTCTAAAACAAGGTCGGTATCCGCGGTATCATAGAACTCGGAGGGTTCCGTAACCTCCTTTGAACCGATGTAATAGTTCGATATGGATTCCACACTCCCTATGAATTGCTTCCGCTGGACCTCGTGCGCGGCTTCCGATATTTTCAGATTGTCCGCATTGCCCTTGGTCTTGGCTGAAAGAATCCTCGCATAATGCTGGACCTTAGAATAGGGAACAAACTTTAGCCTTACCACGCAGGGGTCTTCGGAATCCCTGTTGCCCCCGTAGGCCGGGACGTATTCAACAATTGCCTCCTTGTCAAAAGAAATAATCGCCATGCTTAACCCTCCTTTATCTGTTATCAGTTATCGGTTGACGGTAAAGATTTTTTGTCTTTCCCGTTCACTGATAACTGTCCACTGATAACCGTTTTTATACCGTCGTTGCCGTGTTCTTGAGCATCACGCCCACGATATACTTCGCAGTCGCCGCATCATAAAGCCCCTCGTATTTGAGCGTTATCATCGGGTCTTTTTCGAGCGAGTAACCCGGCTCCCCGCCCATCCTCTGGGCTATGGGGATGTCTATATAGAGAGCATGATTATCACCGGTGCCTGCCTGCGTACCCGTGTCCCAGTGGAGGCAGAAGTTCGTTGACGATGCGCCGGCGAGCCATGCTGTAAAATCGTCAACAGATGAAAAACCACTTGCCGGGTCTTCCCAGTCTATGGTGAGTTCAAGCGATACCTTGAACTGCCCCATGCGGGTCTTATCGGGATAATCGAGTCCTGAGAGGCGCATTGCGTCTTCCATGCCGTTCTCTATTTTGACGGAAATCTTATCAGGCTTGAGCAAGGTTGCCGCGCCGAAGGCAAAGGCCGTATAGTCCGGGGCCGTGCCTGTTCTCGTGATGGCGCCGGTGTAGACCGAAAGGTTATTGTAATCGCACCTCAGGTTTTCGGCGGGGAATACGGTCCCGCCGATTTCCGCGCTTACGGTATCCCTTTTCTGCCCGAAGAGTTCGGCTGAAACCTTGAGATGATTTCCCGTCTCTTGCTCAAATGAAAGGCTCTTTACCCTCCCCCCCACAAACGGCCAGTTCTTCATTGTAGAACCCTCGTTTATGTTGAGGTTGACGGTGAGGGCCTTATTCCCAAGATTAGCCGCGGCGAACGGGTCAACGACCGGATAGAGCATATGGCGATACTGCCCGGTCGCGGCGTTCTGGGCTGAGGCAGCCTTACCGAAAAAATGTTTTAGAAGCGTGCCCATCATCCCTTTTGTCGAGCCTGCCTCAGTAAAAAAGGGAATCTCAAGACTTCCGCCCCACTTCTCGCTCATGCGCAGGACGGTTGTGTCGCCTTTGACCGTGTCCTCTCCGCGGAATTCCTTGCGCCTCTTATCGTCGAACTCCATTTTCGGAATCCCCGAATTAAGAAGCGGGATGAAACCGACGGCCGTTGCCTCTTTTGCGCCTCGTGTTGTTTCCTCGCCAACGGCCAGGTAGATATTATTCTCAGCCATCTCTTGCCTCCTTTTGGTGAGGCTCAATTATTCAGCCTTCCCTGTATCTTACCCTCATCCGGTAATTTAAAAAGGAATGGTTGCCTCTGTTCTCGAGCTCGACCCTGTCGGCCGTAACCCTGCTTACATACTTCATTGCCGCGAGGTCTCCGGTATTAAGGGTGGCGACCGTCAACGCCTCCCTTATCTTATGCACCCACATCTGCCCTTCCCTCATTGAATCCGCATGGTCTCTTACGTTCAATATCACCCTTATCAGATAATCTATCTCCGCGTATCCGGGCCTCTGCCCGTGGGTATGTTCAAAACCCTCCCCGCGGTAGAAAATCTCCCCCAAGGGGATGAGACTTGCGGGGATGCTTTTCTCGTCTTCAAAAATCTTTCTTGAAAACTTAATCCCCTGCCCTTGCAGGGCCGCATGGAGATTATCCGTTATCGCGTTTACGGTATCTGTGTTTGCCATCGTCCTCGGGGTCCGAAAGTATGATTGTGTGAAAGGCCGTTTCCGCTAACTCCTGCCCGACCTTAAAGTGGTCAACCTTCCACTTTCCTCCGAATCCGCTATATAGCCGTCATTTGAGGCGTCGTATTTAAAGTTTATGCCGTCAAATACCGCACGGGCCTTTCCATCGTATTCCTGCCAGAGTTCCCACCACAGTGTCTTATTTCCGGTAACAAGCCCCTTGCACACCTCGGCGACGGAGTAATAGATGTGGACTTCCCTCAGGTCATACGGGTCAAGGATCAGATGGGGGCGCTTTCCCGTGCGGTTAAGCATCTCTTCTATCTTTTCAAACGCCCTCTGGATTTCCTTCGAGTAAGAGCGTGTAAGGATGTATTTCTCGCCGGCGGCTATTGCCGAGGAAAAGGCCGTGGTTGTAACCGTGCCGGTCGCGGAGTCAAAATCCGTTATCTCCCTTGTTTCATCTTTTGCAAGGGAATACGCAGTCCCGCCCGTGAAATAATCGTCCTCATAACGCTTAAGTTCGGCGTCCGCTATCGTTGTCGTGGAACCGGAATCCGCGGTTCCGTGAACCCTCCAGTTGTTGTCCTTCAATTGCGGAAGTTCCGCTGTGATGTCGTCATCCGTTATAACCTTCACGAGTTTTGAATTCACCACATCGTAAAAAAGCGTCAAGTAATAAGTCGCGGCATTGTAGACATAACTTATCATTGCCTTATAGTTCTCGTCCGCGATATCATTGTGCGCGGCGGTAAGGGCATAAGACAGAAGCCCGTCCGAGCCGATTGTCATGGC
This sequence comes from Deltaproteobacteria bacterium, assembly GCA_016219165.1. GTDB lineage: Bacteria > Desulfobacterota > GWC2-55-46 > GWC2-55-46 > DRQE01 > JACRCB01. Next base: position 5,955 of record JACRCB010000111.1, read on the forward strand.
CGCGCCGTCAATGAGTTTTTCCGTGGAGCCTGGCTTATAAACCGTGATAGTCGCGCTTGTCGGCACGAGCTTGCGGTTATTTTCGTAGACATACGTCTTGAATGTTTCCGCTGTATCTTCTAAAAACGCCTGCTTCATTTTTTCCTCTCTGCCCTCTCCGCGGCTGTTCTGGCCTTGCTCTCGATTGAGCGGGTTTCCTTTGCCGACGGAAGCCGGCCAGTCGTTTTGACGTAATGCCGATATAGACGCTCTGTAAGTTTTTCTACCGCCTTGCGGCTCATTTGCTTAGCCCCGCTTTATTTCCACCCGCAGCCAAAGGCCCTTTCCCCGGTCCCGCCGGCTTCCATCCTTTGTTTATATACTCATGGCGCTGCGCCTCATCATGGGCGCATACCGTCCTCGGCGTCCCATCATTCATCTTAAGCCCCGTATCGAACCAGACCGCCGCGGATAATCTCCGGTTATCCCTGCCGGGAGAGGGTCTGAAACCTATCGCGCCCTTCCCGTCGTCTCTAAGCGGGATATATCCTTTCTTTTCCATTGCCTTTCCTATATCTGACATAGGCCTCCGCTTAAAAGGCGGGGAGGGCCCGTGGCCCCTCCCCTTTCTCCGGCCCGCAAGGATTACTCGTGGTCCGTGATGACGGCAACCCCGCCGTTTGCGGCGGTGTTTACGCACTCATCGCCGTAGGTGGCGGTTACGACTATCTCTGTCGCCCGAAGGGATGCGTCCCTCTGGAATTCCGTCTTTGCGCCTGTCTTCAGCACATATGCGAGTCCCGACTGATTCCCCATCGGCATCATAACGCCCATTCTGTCGGCATTCGCATTGACCGAGGCGCAGTTTGTGGATTTGAAGATGTCGACTCCGTAGAGGTTTGCGAACGCCCCGAGGTCCCCCGCGGGCGCAGATGGGCCTCCCCATATTGCGCCGGTTGTGGCTGCGAGCGCGGTCCTTAAGTCATGCACCTGCGCCGGGTGTAAGACCGCCGCAAACGGCCCAACCGCATTTGCGCTTTCGAGTTTATAAATGGCCTCAAGGAAATTGGCCTCCGTCATGTCCGCCCCGCTCGTCCCCACGGAGTTCGTAAAGTCCGCGACCTCGGCAAGTAGGTCCGTATCTATCTTGTTGGCAAGGGCCTTGCCGAGCTCTCTTGCATAGGGTTCCAGCCCCCCGAGGGCATCGCTGTTTAAGAGCATATCCGTTACGGTTATCATGATGCCGGCCTCGTCCGCGGCAACGGATAAGGACGTGGTATTGACCGCGGTGTTGGAAGCGTCTGAACCTTCCGTCAGGTCAGAGGCGGAAAGCAGCGGCCACTTCGGAAAATCCACCGTAAGCGTTGATGCGCCGCTTATGTCCGCAACCCTTACAAGCGGCGGCATGACGCTCTCCGCATATGCGGCGTCGATTACGAGCCTTGAGACGATTTCAGCGGCCACGAGTTCGCCGGCGCTTCCAGCCAGAGTTGTGACTTCATTTGCCATATTCCATATCCTCCTTGGTTTTGAGATTTCCCGCAAACCCGTCGGCTGGAAACCCGCTTAAAGCCCGTCGGCCCATGCAGAAAGCCTTTATAAATTCCCCCCGCGAAGATGGAATTACCCCGCCTGGAACTTCCTCTTTCTCGCCTCAACGAACGGGTTCTGGACGTCCTTAAACTTGAATACCTGGCCGCTTGTTCCGTGGACGTTAACGCCTTCCCTGAGGAGTTTGCCGAGGTCCTCTCTCGGCATACTGCGCCAGATGTCCGGGTCAGCGAGGTTATGACGCGCCCGAGTCCTGTCCCCGAACCTTGAGCTGCCGGAACCCCCGCCCTGTGCGCCGGTTGACCGTAAATGATGCGGCCTTTCACCAAGCCACTCTTCCACGTACTCGGCGATGGTCAAGGGGTGAACCCCGCCCTTACTTCTTCCGTCTCCGTTAACGACCACGCTGCCGCCTTCGTCCACTTTTACATGCCTGCTGATGGACTCAGCCACATCTTCAGGGTCAACGACATTGTGCCTCGCCACCGCCCTCAGGATGTATGCCATCTTCTTTTCTTCCTTGAGGGACTCTACCTCTCTTTTAAGCCCGTCCAGTTCCTCGCCCATAGCCGGCCGCCTCGCGGCCTTTTCATAGGCCTTCCTGTAAGACTCATCTATCAGTTCCTGCACCTTGGCCTGCTGCTCCGGCGTAAAAGTCACCTTGGAGGACTCCGCCGTGGAGACCCCGCCCTTATTCTCCGTTTTAAGTTCGTCAACCTGTGACATAAAGACCTCCTTCCCCTCTTTCCGGAGGGACAATCTTGTTTTTCCCCCTGCATAACCGGGCCGTAAACCCGGGGGTTAAGGCTCTACGGCCCCCTCCTCAGACAATACCCTTGCTTCGGCCGTTGACAAAGGCCGCAACCTTTCTCTTGTCGAGGAGATTCTTCACCACAACCGAGCATATTGCGGTCTTCTCCTTTAAAGACATCCTCTGCCACCCGTCTTCCCCGCCCCTGCCCATAATCCCGATAATGCTCCTTCTCGCCTCAAGCCAAAGCATCCGGGTGACAAGGTAAGCGGTTCCGGAATCTACGCCGTGGGCCCTGGAAAGGCGCTCCGCCGCCTCCTTTGTCTTAAGCGATATATAATCAACTCCCGGAAGCGCCCTCTTTCGGCTAACCTTTCCTTCCATCTATCTCCCTCGAAATCTCTTCTTTTTTGGAATCATCGAGTTTCGGCAGTATTGTAGAGGCTATCTCTTTCTGCAGTTCTTTTCTGAATGTGGCGGATTCTATCTTTGCCTCGAGCGCCTTGAACGCCGCTTCGAGATTCCTGTCGAGTTCCCTCACCGAGAAGTCATCCGGATAGTCTATCGTGCCGTCGAATCTCCCCCCTTCCCACCCGGCCCAGAGATTAAGGAGCTCGCTTTCCGCCTGTTCCATGTTGTCGGCCTTCTCCGCGAGGACGGCATGGAGTTGCTGATATTCGAGTTCGAGGGCGATGCCGCTTCTGGGCTGGCTGAAATCCTCGGCCGCCTTTGCCCCGCCCATCTTTGCGATTCTGAATATTTCACCGATATCCTGCTTGACCCATTCCCTGATTTCCGTCAAGGATGAATGGGGGGCCTCGAGCCAGTATGGCCTTGCGCCTGCCTCGGAAGGGTCGAATTGGAGGATATTGCGCGGCCCGACTTCTTTTCCCTGGTCAACGCCCGTTTTTTCATAAGGGACGGCGAGCATGGGGAAGGCGGTATTTTCTATAATCTCTTTTGCATCCGAACAGAGGTAATAGATGTTCTTGTTTATATCCGCTATATCCTGTATGTCGGATGTGCCGAGCATCCTTATGCCCGAACGCCTGTTATAGAGGGTAACAAGGGGCACGACCCCGAGACCATGCACGCCGGCATTCAGAAGCCTCGCCTCCGCGCTGTCCGCCAGAGCCTCCCAGAGTTCCCAGCCTTCCCCTGTCCATATGCGGTATATGTTTTCGGCCTCCCTTATCTTCACCATGCCGAGAACCGGTTTCCCGTAAACCGAGCGTTGAAACTTCCAGTCCAAAAGATTTTCCGGCGTTACGAGAGAAACGTAGGGGCGTATATCGTTTTCAGCCGCCTCGGCCAGTGTAGAGGCCTTGAGCAAAGGTTTATCCATTACAATGGAGACCCTCCCGTATATGCTCGCAAACCTCTGGGAATCCCGCATGAACTGCCCGAAACTCGAACCCTCGAGGTCGGAGTCGCGGAGGAACGAATTAAAGAGGGGGTTGGTTTTGAGGCTTCCGTAATCCTTCTTTGCCGGTTTCCTGAAGAGGTGCGAGACGTAAATGTCCACTATCGGGGCGCAGTAGTTGTAGTAGCAGGCAATCTCTTTCCTCCTGCCGTAATTCGCGGAACTCTCAAAGGGGTGCTGGATAAGATAATTCCCGTCCCTGTAGAGTTTCCCGCCGAAGTACGCGCGGATAAAGAAACTCCACTCCGGAATCCACGCCTTGTAATCCGGGTGCGTCTTTTCAAGTTCTTCTTTTGTCATTTGTAAAACCTCTTTAAAGGATTGGGCCCGGCTGCCGCCAGGGGGAACTCGTACTCGATGAAATAACCGAGGGCGTCCGTTGCATGCGTCTTTTCTCTATCCGACTTGTCCAGGTCTCCGCCGCCTTCCACCCACGCCACACTCTCAAAATCCCTTCTGAGATACCTGCACCTTGGGTGATGGACAAGCCTCACCTCCCCGGCCGTATTGAAGAGAAGGGAGTTGACCGCGTTCAGCCTGTCTTTTATGCGGGGGTTTATCCGCCTCACCCTCTGGTCTCTGAACCCGAGACCCAGAAGGAGGGCATAATCGCTCTTGCCCGCCGTGCTCCTCGATGAGCCGGTAGAGTCGCCGTAGACTATAAACCCGGCCTTGTGTTTTCCATAACGGGCCAGGACCTCGAGGCCCATCTCGACGGTATTCGTGTTCCTGAGCGAAACCTCGTCGAAGACCCAGACCTTTGCGCCGTCGCTCTGACAGAGTTCCCACACGCATGGGTCTACGTTAAAATCACAGCAGACGATTATCGGAAGTTTCCCGTCAACTGTAACGGATGCGTCCCGATGCCTTTCCGCCGAATATGCATAATAGACCCTGCCTCCCCTCCCCTCGAAACTCGCCTCAAATTCCTGCCGGAAGGTTCTGGGGTCGAGGTCCCTTTTGGCCGCCTCTATTTCCTCGTCCGGGAGGATGTCGGAAGAATGCCATGTGTAAAACCCCCAGTCCGGGTCCACGGCGCTCCTTGCATAATCGGCGAGGTCCTTGTAATGGTTGAGGCCCTCGGGCACCCCTATAAACCAGCACCATCCTTTTCTATCCGAAAGCGCGGGCCTTATGTTCTCGGCCCATGCGGCTGGTTTCATGTTTGCGAATTCATCCAGAACCCCGCCGTCCCATGCCACCCCTTCCATCCTCTCCGGTTTATCGAGTCCCACAACCCACAGTTCGCTTCCGAATCTCGACACGATGCAGAGGTCCGATTCATAGACCCGCCTCGTCCATCTTCTCGGAATAAGGGCCTTCAAGTCCTTCCAGAAGATTATCTTTGCCTGGTCCCTGGTCGGCGCGGCCGCAAAGTATCTTGGGTCCTTCCACGGCTTTTTTCCGGCGAGCGAAATGACGAGCCTCCTCTTTGCAAGTTCCGTCTTGCCCGAACGCCTTCCGGCGGGAACCACCTTAAACCTCTTCGTCTCGCTCCACAGCCGCGCCTGCTGGGGATGATACAGTAGCGCGTTCCATCTGGCCGGTAATAGCGAGCACCTCTTCCGGGTGTGCGCCTGCGTCATCATTGGTAATCCCCCACGCCTCTTTTTCCCCCTTTACGATATCAAGGAGTGTGTCTCCCGCAATCTTTGCGAGTTTGAGTTCTTTTTCATCGCTTTTTTTAAGCCCGTCCGAAAGTTTGCGCTTAACGCGGCCCCACAACCTTCTGTGCTCATCGAGGAGATTCTCCGGTCCTTTTTTCCTTTTCCCCTTCTTTATGAGAGGCGGAGCCTTCCACCCCTCTTTTCCCGCCCTCTTCCTTATAGTTTCGGGGCTGCAGCCGCAGGTTCCGGAAAGTTCCTTGAATGAAAGATTTTTTTCCTCATACCCGGCCTTCACACTCGTCCAGTCGATTGCCACGTTTAGACCTCTCTCCGGGGACTATCGGTTGCGCGCCGGAACCGGCCTAACCCTTCTCAAGCCCATCGTGGTCGGAACATACCCTCAGAGGGTAAAGGCTCAAATACGTCCTTGTGCATTCCCTGCATACCTCCGGTTCCCTCAAAAGGACCTTCTCTCTGCCCCTGGGATAGTGGCGCAGCCAGTCCATGAGTTCCCCGGTCCTGTCAAAACGGCTTGCATGAAAATCCATTTCACACCTCCGGATTGATTATTGGAAAACCTTTCCCATACTTCACCCATTTCCAAAACGGCCGGAAACAGAAATCAAATGAATACTGGAGAACATATCCGCGCATGAATCACTTATATTGTGCTTTTTTTCCACCCCATAATCTGAAACTTCCGGTTTTCATTGATAAAACCTGTCGTATTTATTCTACCCTTCATTGACAGGGGCAAAACTACCGCTAAAAAACCCGCGATAAAAAATAAAAAGGCGCATCACATTGCAGATGATGCGCCTTTTTATCGAGGAAGCCTTTTGGCAAAGATGGTTTTGACGGACTTTTCGGGAAACCCATCCAAAGGTTGTGTCGGCCTGCTAAACGGCCATTGATTCCCCCGGAGGTACATGCGCCCTTAAGGTTCTCTCGTAAGCCAGAGATAACCGTTTTGTTTCGGGCCCTCCTTTTCTCCTCCGTTCACAAACCGCTCAATCTGGTCTCCCATGGACTGGTACTGCCTCAGGGTTTTGTAGTCCGTCCAGCATATCTTCGAAGTTCCGATTCCGTCCGCCGCGCCGAGGGGCGACCCTCGGCTTCCCTTGGCTTCGCCAAGAGGCGAGCGCCGAGAGGCGAGCGCAGGCGCGTCAGGCACCTTCCTCCTCTTTCTGTGGCCTTGAAGACGCAATCTTTTTTTCCGCCCTGTAGAGTATTTCATATGCCCTCCCGAGTGAAATCCTGTGGCTCTGCGCTATAACCTTCATATGCGTATTCCAGTAGTGGTATTCCGTAAAAACGGCCCTCTCGCGCGGGGCGAGAAGCGCCATGGGCCAGAGGATGTCCCTCAATCCGGCCCCCTCGCCCTTAAGTTCTCCGTAAAATGCGTCCGCATCTACCCTTGTCAAGGAGAATTACCTTCCGCACGTGTGTGATATGCACATAAGGATTGCTGCAAATTTAGAAGGGAAAAGACCCTCATTATCAAAAGTGCACTGACGCCGTTTGCTTGATACGTGAAAAAGTGCAAAATATTCATAAAAAACAATATATTAACATCAATCCGCCCGCGACGGCCGGCTTATATGGAAATAAACCGTTAAGGTGCGCGGCATGAATATCAATAATGTGTGATAAATATTATACAAATAATTTGCGTGCTTGTCAAGCACATCCGGATAATCCATAAACAGTTACACATGGGTGCGGCCTTTACGGCGCGGGGGCACCCGCCCGCAGGAGCCTGCCCTGAACTCTGTGCCGAACTCGTTTCGGCATTGTTTCAGGGTTGTGCCGGGCGAAAAAAGATTATTATTAGTGAACCTCTGATTATTTCTCTTTTTGTGGAGTCCTTCCGAAAGGAAGGCAGGGAGAGACAAGTGACGAGATTGCTTCGCTGCGCTCGCAATGACGGGCAAGGGGATTAATCAGGGGTTCCTTAGATTGCAACCGTGCGGGATACTTGTGGATAAGATAGGGGTGGAGGCAACATTTCTCTGCGGGAGCACGCTTGCGCTCCTTGCGGCGGTTATATTTGCGCTTCCCGTAAAAGAACGGAGAAGATTACACCCCGAAAACGGCGGGAAAGGAGTCCTTACGAAAAGAAGGGAGGAAAGACAAAACTCCAAGACCATCCGGTTAAGCCCGGACATTTCATCTGCGGGAAGGAACGAGAGTTCCCCTTACATCCCCGAAAAACACTATATCCCTTGCAACGGCCTTCATGGGAACGAGTCTTTTATCGAATAAAACCTCTATCTCCCCGGACGAGGAGTCGAAGAGTTCCTTTGCCAGTTTTACATCCGCCAGGTAGCCCTCTTTATCACCCGCCCTCTTTTTACGCTCCTCCCCGGTTACAATACTCAGCCCTATATCCACTTCCTTTTCCTTATCCCCCGGGAAGGTTCTGATGGTGTATCGCCTGCCCTCTTCTATGGGGCCGTATGCGCCGTAGCGGAAGTTGTAGAACGCGGTCAGCGGGTCGTCGTAGGTTATTCCGGGCTTAACCGGGAATTCGAGCGTTTTCGAGAGTTTTTCGTTTTTCCACCTCCGCCACTTTACAACCCCTCTTTTATAATCTATCTCCGTTAAAATCTTTCTTTTCTTTGAACCGACTATGACATCCTCCTCGAAACTCAGGGTTCTGAAACGCCTGCCCCCTTCCACCTCCTCTATCTTTGCGGTGTACGTATCCTCGCGGTGTTTCAGCCAGTCGGACAACCCCGTCGTATATGCGCTGAGGGTCGCAACGTAGAGGGGGCCGTTCCTTTCGAGTCTTACCTTGCCCACGGCAACACCCTCGAAGAGCCAAAAACCTATATTGTAAGTCAGCTCCTCTCCGGCAAAGGCGTTGCCTATGGCCGGGTTTGCCCCGTTATTTCCCCTTCCTTCCCCGGCAAAACTGTGCCCGGGGCCGTATAATGACAGGAGGAATATGGCCGTAATCAAGGCGGCCGCAATATGCCGTGCGCGCCCCCTTCGACGCCCCTTATCTTTCATGGCTCCCCCGATGGATTTTAGTAATTGGAACCTCTGAAAAAGTATCTTGAGAGAAACTTTTTATAAAAAGTTTCTCTCAAACTCTCTTCAAAAATTTTCAGTTCTGGTGGGCACAGCCCACTCTAAAAGTCTTTGAACGGGGTTTGGGGGAAACCTTTCTACAGAAAGTGTCCCCCAAAAATGCTTTTTTCAGAGATTCCTAATTGTAAGTCGTCGGCGGTTCGGGCTTTCCTATGAGATACCCCTGTCCGTAATCAACGCCGAATATTTTGATAAGTTCGAGAGATTCTTTATTCTCCACGAATTCGGCGACGGTCTTTATCCCCAACCCTCTGGCGACCTCGGCCATGGCCTTTACAAAGAGCTGGTCGTGCGCGTTTTCACCGAGTTTACGGATGAAAAACCCGTCTATCTTTATGTAGTCCACGTTAAGTTCCCTCAGGTAAAGGAACGACGTGAAACCGACCCCGAAATCGTCGAGCGAGATAAGACATCCAAACGACTTCAACCCCTCTATGAACCTTTTTGCCCTTCCGATGTCGCTTACGGCCGCGGTCTCCGTTATCTCGAATATCATGCTGCCCGGGGTCGCGCCGGTCTCGAGCAACTTATCTCCTATGAAAGCCAATAACTCAGGGTCCCCAATGCTCTTTCCCGAAAGGTTTACGCAGAAACTCATGGGCCTTCCCCTGCGCGCCGATTCGGCCTGAAGCCTCATCGCCTTCTCCGTAATCACCCTGTCTATCATATCAACTATCCCGAATCTTTCGGCCGTCTCGATAAATGCCGCGGGTGTAAAGATGCTCCCGTCCTCACCCCTTATCCGCGCAAGCACCTCATAGTGACGCACCGTATTTTCCCTCAGGGCGAGTATGGGCTGCACCCACGCCTCGAAGCGGTCGTCTTCGAGCGCTTTCATTATCTTCCCCTTCCACTCATGCCTTAGATGCATATCCTCCAGGACCCTTTCCTCTTTGCTGTAAATATGGCACCGGTTCCGTCCCTGTTCCTTGGCGCTGAACATGGCGGCGTCCGCCTTTGTCATGAGTTCTTTCGTCGTGGTCCCGTGGCCGGGGAAGAACGCTATCCCTATGCTGACCGTTATTTCGGCGGCGATCTCCATGAAACGGAAGTTCTTGACGACCATCCTTAGATGCTCCGCGGCCTCCGCGCCTTTTTCCCCGCCTACAAACGGAAGGAATACCGCGAACTCATCCCCGGAGAGCCTCCCGATGATACCATGCCCTACGCTCTCCTTCAGGACCGGGTCGTCCGTCTGCTTAAGGAAGATATCAATCAATCTCGCGGTCTGGCGGATGGCCTCGTCCCCGAAACCGTGGCCATAGATATCGTTTAATGTCTGGAACCGGTCGATATCAATCAGCAGAAGCGTTGCGGGCTGTTTCCCCGCCTGCATGCGGGTTATCTGTGCGTCCATCATTTCAATAAAGCGCGCGCGGTTTAACAAGCCGGTCAGCGTGTCAATGGAGACGAGGCGCCGCATCTTCTCCTCCGCCGCCATCCTCTCCGTGATATCCTCCTGCATTGCGAGGAAACCGGTGATTGCGCCCGTCTCGTCTCTGACAGGCAATATCACCTCGTTTGCCCAGTATGATTCCCCGGTTTTCTTCTTGTTTTTAAATACCCCCCTCCATGTGTTCCCGGCCTTGATGGTCTTCCATAACTCCTCGTAAACGGGCTTCGGGGTCTCCCCGGACGATAAGAGCCGCGGGTTCTTCCCGAGCGCCTCCTCTTTTGAATATCCCGTGATATTCGTAAACGCGGGATTTACGTACTCGATGACGCCGCCGGAGTCGGTGATGAACATGATATTGGTGGACTGGTCTATCGCCGACGAGAGTTTTCTTAATTCCGCTTCCATCTTCCTATGCTCGGTAACGTCCTGGAATGTCCCCACCACCCTTACCGGCGTTGTGCACCCGTTAAAGGCAACTCCTGCCATCCCGTGGATAAAACGGTCGCTTTCGCCGGGGGAGATAGCCCGGAAGTAGCAGTCGCAGCGTATGTTCTCGCGAAGGGCTTCTTCCAGCCTCCCTTTTATGCGTTCCCTGTCGTCCGGATGGACGGAGTTTAAGAAGGTCTCGATTGTCGGCTCGACCTCGTGAGGCTTGAAGCCGAAGATTCTGTAGACCTCGTCTGTCCAGTACATCTCTTTTGTAACCGAGTGCCATTCCCAGCTCCCGATTTTCGCTATCCTCTGTGCCTCCGTCAATCTTTTTCCGCTTTTTTCGAGGGCCGAGGTCTTCTCCATGATTTCCTTCGCCATCCTGTTGAACGATTCGGTAAGAGACCCCACCTCGTCGCCCGACGTAACCGGGACCGCAACGCCGTAATTGCCCATTGCAATCTCGTCCGCGGCCTTCGTAAGGGTGAGGATATTACGTACGACATGTCTGTAAAGAAAAATAAATAATAACCCCATCAATACAACGAGCACAACGCCGCTTATGATGGCGGCGGCTTTTATATGGCTTATCGGCGCAAGCACCTCGTCCTTGCCGACTTCGACGAGAAGCGTCCATCCAAGGGACGGCAGGCACATGGACGCCCCGGCGACCTCGACCCCCCTGTAACCCGTGTAGAAACCCTCGTTCTCCGTACCTTCGCTCAGACACATATTGACCGGCGGGGTGTCTACAACCTGGTTTAAGACCGCATCCCTGTTGAAGATGGATTCGGTAATCATGAACTTATCTTTGTTGACGAGGTAGACCTCCATGGTCTTATGCCTGCCCCTGCCCCATGAGACCGCCCCGAGTTCCCCGCTGAACTTCCCGCTCAGGACGCTGTTAAGTTCCAGAAGTTCCATGAAATTTATGATAACGCCGATGGGCCTTCTCCTGTCCCTGCTCATTATGGGGGCAGAGACCGCCAATTCGGCCTTGCCCAGATGGCCAGCCTGGATGTCGGTAATCGTTGCCCCGGCCTTCCCTTTTATAAAAAACTCCTCGGCCGCAACACTCTCGCCAATATCCACGGAAGGTCCCTCCCTGTCCGTTGCGGCAACGACAACGCCGTCCGGAGCCGCCACCTCTATATGGTGTACGGCCTTATC
>JACRCB010000109.1 GCA_016219165.1 Deltaproteobacteria bacterium
AGGTCATATAAAACAGCTGGCGGCGAATTTCGGAAACCGGGAACTGAAGGACCTGACGATGAAGGGTGTTGAAGAATATCAAGCCGCTCTCCTCGAAAGCGGCAAAGCACCGGCAACGGTAAACCGATACATCGACACGCTCAAACACATGTACACAAAAGCATCGGAGTGGGACCTTATCAGCGAAGAGGTCATTGGGAGGTTACGGCGCGTGAAACATCTCAAGGTCTGTAACCGGCGGCTTCGCTATCTTTCGCGCGAAGAAGGCGACGCCGTGATTAACTCCTGCGTCCCTCACCTGCGGCCCATCGTTGTCTGCGCCCTCAACACGGGTATGAGGAAAGAGGAGATTTTAAGCCTCGAGTGGGAAAAGCACGTTGACCTTCGCCACGGGTTTATACTCCTCGACCGGACGAAGAACGGAGAGCGGCGAGAGTTGCCGATTAACGAAACGCTCCGCTCTACACTTCAAGGCCTCGTGCGCCGGCTCAACAGCCCATACGTTTTCACCGACGGTGAGGGGAGGCGGTACAGGGACATCAGGCGGTCTTTTGCGTCGGCGTGCCGCAGGGCCGGAATTAAGGACTTCCGCTTTCACGATCTGCGGCACACCTTCGCAAGCCAGCTCATCATGGCGGGGGTGGACATCACCACAATCAAGGATCTCCTGGGGCACAAGACGCTTACCATGACTCTGAGATACGCGCACCTTGCGCCGAAGCACCTGGTGAACGCGGTTAAGGTCCTTGATGGTTACGATTTGGCTACGTTGAGGGAAAACAAAAAAGGGGCCGTCGCTCAGACCCCTTGATTTTACTGGTGGAGGGTAGGGGATTCGAACCCCCGACCTTCACGTTGCGAACGTGACGCTCTACCAGCTGAGCTAACCCCCCGTTTTACCGCGTCCCTACCGCGGGCAAATATACCTGCCCCGTCCCCGTATCAAGTACGGGGCAGGACTTGATACGGGGAAAGACAGCACCAATTTTAAGTCCGCACCCCATCTCTCTTTAAGCCGCACGGCCTCAGGGGGAATCTTCCGAGGCACCGCGCACGGCAGCCGTTTTTGAGGAGTTCTTTGGCGAGGTTACTTCCCACAAACCCTGTTGCGCCTGCAAGAAGTATCATAACTTTTTCTGAAGGATGTCCTTGACCTTTTCCTTGAGTTCCCTTAAGTCGGAGGACTTTACCACATAGGCGTCGGACGCCCATGTGCCGAAATCCTGTTTGTAGTGCGGGAATGCCGTGCAGAGGATAACCGGAAGTTTCCTCCACCTTTCCTTGACCTTTCTTAAGACCTCTATGCCGTCCATGCCGGGCATCTTGATGTCGAGGAGCACAAGGTCTATGTGGTCGCCCTCGAGTTTCTTCAACGCCTCCTCTCCGGATGAAGCGAGTTCGACGTCGTAGCCCTCTTCCTCGAGTTCTTCCTTATAGAGGAGTCTTATGCCCTCCTCGTCATCGACTACAAGAACCCTCTTTCCCATATCCGGCTCCATAAAAGAAATATTTTTATGCCCCATCCCTCTCGGGGTGCTTATCGGCAAAGGGCAGTTTCACGGCAAACGTCATACCCCTTCCATAATCGTTTTTTACCTCTATCAATCCCTTGTGCCTTGTTATTATCTTATGGGTTATCGTAAGCCCGAGGCCGGTACCCTCCTTTTTTGTCGTGAAAAAGGGGGTAAAGATTTCGTTGATGATATTCGGCTCTATTCCGCCTCCCGTGTCCGTTATCTCGACAACGCCGCACCCGCCGCGTTTCGCTGTGGTTAAGGTAAGTCTGCCGCCGTGTTCCATGGACTGTATCGCATTTGCTATCAGATTGTCAAAGGCAATCTTAATCTGCTGGGGGTCGACGACCACGGGAATGACCGCCTTCGAGAGGTTTTTCACCACCTTTATCTTATGGCTGCGGCATGCCTCCTCAAAGAGCCAGAGCGATTCGTTAACGAGGGAATTCAGTTCCCCGACATTGAACTTCGCCTCTCTTTTCCCCGCGTAGTTGAGTATGTCGTTTATTATCCTCTCAAGCCTCGTAACAGAGTTTGTAATATGGTCGAGGTAGTGGAGGTGGGGGCTTAAGGGTTCGAGTTTCTTCCTGAGCCTTGATGCGAGCCCCCCGATGCTTACGAGGGGGTTTCGTATCTCGTGGGCGAGGGCCGCTGAAAGCTCCCCTATCGCCATGAGTTTTTCCGCATTCATGAGCCTTATCTGCAGGTCATTGAGTTTCTTGTAGGCGTTCTTGAGCCTGAGATAGTTCTGTTCGTTCTTGACCGTCGAGGCGAGCTGTTTGGAGATAACATGGAGTATCTTTTTATTCTCCTCGGAGAGTTTGAGGTTTTTCTCCGCCTTAAGATACAGTATGCCGCGCCAGTCGTCTCCGTCCCTCAGCGGATAGACGTAAGCGCTCCTGAACCCCTTAAGCCCCCTGTCTTCGATACTCCCCCAGCGGGTTTTTTCCGCCTCTTTTCTTGCGCAGTCGACCGCCCTGCCTGTTTTCTTCGCGCGTCCGGCAAGCCCTTCCTCTTCCCCGTAAGATTCCACGCAATTTTTTCTTCTCCTTCCCCCGGCCGCAACCCTGTTGAAGCGTCTTTCATTCTTTTCCCACAGGTATATGCCGCAGGCATCTACCGGGAGTTGCCCCACGATGAGCCTGGCTACCTTTCCTAACCGTTGGTAGAGGGGGATGTCGGAATCGGTAAACTCTATTACCTTGCTCAGTATCTTGTATATCATACAGGGTCCACTGGTCCCGGTTTACGGGGGCGGTAACGCCGTGGGCATATTCCCCCGGGGAAACATCACGGAATCTTTGCTTCCCTTAAGAAAGTCGCCGCTTCCTCCGGCGGGGTGGGGTTTATATAAAAACCGCTGCCCCATTCAAAGCCCGCGGTCTTTGTGAGTTTCGGCATTATCTCGAAGTGCCAGTGATAGTGGGGGAGTGCGTTTCCGTTGCGGATGGGCGCGGTATGGAGTATGAAATTGTAGGGCGGGGAGTTAAGCACCTTATCAATCCTTTTAAGGACGTCGGAGAATAGGGAGGCGAGGTTCTCGTAGTGGTGTTTCTGCGAGTTTTCGAAGTGCGATTCGTGGAACTTGGGCAGTATCCATATCTCAAACGGGGCCTTCGGGGCATAGGGCGTCATCGCAAGAAAGTCCCGGTTTTCCGTTACCACCCTGACCCCCTGCATTATCTCCTGCCTTATTATGTCGCAGAAAACGCACCTCTCCTTGTAGTTGTAGTATTCGAGCGTGCCGTCGAGTTCCTCTCCCACCCTTTTCGGTATAATCGGCAGGGCTATGAGTTGAGAGTGGGTGTGTTCCAAAGACGCCCCGGCCGCCTCCCCGTGGTTCTTGAATACGAGGGTGTAGCGAAGCCGCGAATCCTTCTTTAGGTCCATTATCCTGTCCCTCCATGCCCAGAGCACTTCCTCAAACTGTTTGGCCGAGATGGTTGAGAGCATATCCGCGTGGTTGGGAGATTCTATTATAACCTCATGCGCGCCTATGCCGTTCATCTTGTCGTAGACGCCTTCGCCCGCCCTCCCGAGTTCCCCTTCTATCCTGAGGGCCGGATATTTGTTCGGCACCACCCGTATATGCCAGCCCGGTGTGTTGGGTTTGTCGTCGTTTGCGCGGTAGGCGCATATCTCGCCGGGCGTCATTTTTTCGTTACCGGGACAGAACGGGCAGAGCCCCCCCTTTGCAGGGGGCGCGCTTACAATGAATTCAGACGGGCGCTTGCCCCGCTCCGTAGAGATTATCACCCATCTTCCTATTATCGGGTCTTTTCTTAGTTCCGGCATATCGGAGTTCTCCGGTAATGATATATTGTAGGCATGAAAAAATCTTTTCGCCAGCACCCACAAGGACTTTTAGCCTATACCGGCCGGTAGAGGCTAAAGATTTTTGAACGGAGGCGGGCATGGCTATATCCATGGGATGGTCTTTGGGAAGGAGGCCCTATGGGGTGAGACCCCTTTGCTTTTCAAGTTCCTCCTCTTCCTTCTTGCATTCTATGCAACAGGTGGTAACAGGCCTTGCCTCAAGCCTTTTCTCTGAAATGCCCTCGCCGCAGAGTTCGCAGACGCCGTATGTGCCGTCGTCTATCCTTTTAAGCGCCTCCCTGACCTTGGCAACGAGTTTCCTTTCCATGTCCTTGACCCTCAGGGTAAAGTTCCTGTCGGTCTCGTGCGAGGCCCTGTCGGTCGGGTCCGGGAAGTGCTCCTCATCGGTCTTGTTCATGCCGCTTACGGTAGTCTTGGCCTCGTTTAGGAGTTCCTCCAGCCTTGAGTTGAGGAGGATTTTAAAGTATCCGAGCCTGTCTTTATTCATAATCCCTCATTATAACCTAAGAATATTCCGGGTGTAAACAATAAAAATACTTACGGCGCCGGCGTTTCGACCTCTACGATGTTCCCTTTTTTAACCTTTAGAATGAAAAGTTCTTTTACCGCCTCGCCGCCGCTGTCGAAGCGGATGCTGCCGGTGGCCCCTTCGATAGCGGTATTCGCTATCGAACCTTTCAGGGCCTCGCGGACATCAGAAAGCCTCTCGCCGCCGGGATTAGCGTAAATATTATTGATGGAAGAGAGCATTATCGTGGCGGAATCATACCCCTCTGCCTCGAGTATGCCGGGTGTGTAGCCGAAGGTCTTTCTGAACCTGCCGACAAACTCTTCCGTGCCCTTTCTTTTGCTTCCAGGGAAGAACCCGTCTGCAAAGACGGCCCCCTCAATAGAGTCGCCCGCGAGTCTCAGCAGTTCTTTCGAGTCCCACCCGTTCCCGCCGAGAAGTTGCACGCCCTTGACGTTATAGTAGGCGAGATATGGCGCTATCTGTGCCACCGTCGTGTAGTAGTCGGGAATAAAGAGGGCATCTATACCCGCTGTCGGGGTGTATTCGGTTATGCGGCGCCTGCCCCTAAGTTCTTCCTTCATCTTTACGGCGAAGAGTGTTTTCAACTCCGAGGAGAAGTCTTTTTTTTCCGCGGCATATGAAACTTCGCCCGCTATCGCTGCGCCGTTTTTCTTGACCGCCTCCTTGAAACGGAGGGCGAGTTCCGTCCCGTAAGAATTTTCGGGGTAAAGCACGGCGAACCTCCGAAGCCCCAGTGTGCGGATTGCGTATGAGGCGATTGCCTTCGCCTGCGCCTTCGGGGTGAGGAAATTCCTGAAGACATAGTCTCCTCTTCCCGCTATCCCCTCTTTCTGGGAGAGGACGATGGAAGGGATGCTTTTTTGCCGGGCGAGGTTTGCCGCGGATTGCGCCGTTGCGCTGAGAAGCGGCCCCACGACCCCCACGACCCCTGCGTTTGAGAGTTTCTCCATTGCCTTCCTGGCCGATTCCTCGTCCTCTCCGCTGTCCTCGGTTACGACCTCCACCCCCTCTTGCGGGCGGCCTCCTCCCTCCCCCCCCCCTTCCGGGAAGATATTTGCGGCGAGGAGGATTCCCCTCAAGGCGTTCTCGCCGAACGACGAGTACTCACCCTTCAGGGGGAGTATCGCGCCTATGTGCGTCCGCCGCACACCCTTCTCGACGGTTTCAATCTCTCCGGTTTCAATCTCTTCAAGGGCTGACAATAGCGCCTGCGCCTTTACCGTGAGGGTGAGGGTGGAATCCGGATTGGAGAGGACCTCTTTAAGTGTCTTCCTCGCCCCACCCATGTCTCCCATCCTGTAGCGGCAGTATCCGAGGCCGTAGAGCGACTCTGCCTTGTAGGGGCTTGCCGGGAAGTTCTCCAGGAGTTTCTGGTAATAGTCCGAGGCCTTTTTAAAATCCTTCTTTTCGGTGTATATGGAGGCAATCCTCGATATCGCCTCGTCCGTTACCGGGGATGAGGGGTGGCTGAGTATGAAATCCTCGAGGGCGCTTGTATTCTTATCCGTGGGGCCGGCCTTCTCGATGTCGTTAAGGACGGAAAAGAGGCGCTCCCTATACGTCTCAGACCATGAAGGCGCGGCGAAGATGATAGAACGTAAAATTAGGAAAGAAACGGCTGCGGCAGTAACCCTTATCTTCATCCTAATATTTCCTTGACCTTTTCAAGAAAGGATTTTTTCTGGGGGAAGACGTCGTCATTGCTTATGCTGGCGAATTCCTCCATGAGTTCCCTCTGTCTTTTGTTGAGCCTTGCGGGCGTTTCTATCCTTATATAGACGAGTTCGTCCCCGCGTCTGCCTGTCTTGACGGAGGGAATGCCCTTTCCCTGGAGGGTAAAGACCTTGCCTGTCTGGGTGCCGGGGGGTATCTTGAGTTTGACGGTTTCGTCGAGGGTCGGGACTTCGACCTCGGCGCCGAGTGTAGCCTGCGGGAAGGTTATCGGCACTTCGCAGGATATGTCGTTATCTTCCCTTTTGAATATGGGATGCGGTTCTACGGTAAGATAGATATAGAGGTCTCCGCCCGGGCCGCCCCTTACCCCGGGGGCGCCTTCGCCGGAGAGCCTGAGTCTGCTGTCCGTATCCACACCGGCCGGTATGTTTACCGTGATGGTGTGCTCTTGCATTACGGTGCCGGCGCCCCTGCAGTCCTTGCACGGGGAGGGTATTACGGTGCCGGCGCCCCTGCATGACGAGCAGGTCTTGGAGATTCTGAAAAACCCCTGCTGAAAATTCTGCTGCCCGGTGCCCGCGCAGGCGGCGCAGGCGGCCGGGGACGTGCCGGGCTGCGCTCTACTTCCGTGGCAGGCCGGGCATTGGGCCGCTTTCGGAACGTTTATCTTCTTTGCAGTCCCTTCCGCCGCCTCACGGAAGGTTATATCGAGGTCGTATCTTAAGTCCGCGCCGGCTTGAGGCCCGGGACGCCTCCTCCCCCCGAAGAAATCCGTAAATATGTCCCCGAAGAAATCCCCGAAATCCCCCCCGAAACCCGCGTCCCCGAAACCCCCCGCAGGGGCCCCAGCAGAGCCGAACCGGTCGTACCCTTCCCTCTTCTGCGGGTCCCTCAAGACCCCGTATGCCTCGTTTATCTCCTTGAATTTTTCCTCGGCCTCCTTGTCCCCTTTTCTCTTGTCGGGATGGTAGAGGTGGGCCATGCGCCTGAAGGCCTTTTTGATCTCCTCTTCGGGTGCGCCCCTCTCAACACCGAGTATGCGGTAATAGTCCTTGGGCATATATTTTTAGGGGCCGTCGAAAAAGTATTGCGGGAAAACCTTTCTGGAGCCTTGTGTAGTATTTACAGCGCCGTATTTATTCCGGCAAAGGTCTTGAGCCGTCCCCCCCTCCGTCGTCCTAATTTCCTTTCTTCTCCGGTTCTTTTGCGACCATAACGAGGGCGGGTCTTAAAAGCCTGTCTTTGAGGAGATAGCCTTTCTGGAGTTCCCTTATGACGGAACCGTCTTTGAATCCCTCGTGTTCCTCGTGGCTCAGGGCCTCGTGCCTTTGGGGGTCGAACCTCTCACCCTCTGAAACCTTTATCTCCCCGAGCCCGAATTTCTTGAGGACATCGAACATGTTCTTCAATACAAGTTCCACCCCGTCCATGAGGGATTTCAGTTCGAATTCGTCCTTCGGGGCGTTTTTGGCGTGTGAGAGCGTCCTTTCGAGGTTGTCTATCACCTGAAGCAGCCCCTTTATCAGTTCCTCGTTTGCAAAGCTTATGAGGGAGGAAATCTCCCTTTCGGCCCTCTTTTTGTAGTTCTCGAGGTCCGCGCATTTGCGCAGGTACTTGTCGAGGTTTATCTCGGCCTCTTTTGCCTTTGCCTCGAGTTCTTTTTTGAGTTTCTCCGGCTCCGCCCCTTGTCCGGGCATTCCCCCGGGCGTCTCCTCTTTTTCCTTTTCTTCCTGTTTATCCTCTGCCATAACCGGTTACACCTTTCTTAAATATTTATCGCGCCCCCTCTAAAGGACATTGCTCAGGGAAGAGGCGGCATAGTCTACAAGCGGTATAATCCTCGGGTAGTTCATCCGCACGGGCCCTATGATGCCGATGCTCCCCGCTGTCGAGTCTCTTTTTCCGTATGAGGCGGCAATAAAACTCAGCCCCTCGAACTCCCTCAAGTTGCACTCGCTTCCGATGCGGATGCTGACACGTCCGTCTTTTTTCATGCTCTCATCGAGTATCTTGACGAGCAAACTTTTTTCCTCGAGGGCCGAAAGAACCCTCTTTATCCTTCCGATATCATCCGTGAACTCCGGGTGGGCGAATATGTTCGTCTTGCCTTCGAGATATATCCCTTCCTCCGAAGGGACCTCCCCGGCCGCGGAATACATCTCTCCGAGCATAAGCGCGCGATGCACCAGTCTGTCGTAGAGGTTTTTTCCCTTCCTCAATTCTTCCCGCACCCTGTCCCTCAGACCCGCGAGCGTAAGCCCCTTCGCGATGGAATTCAGGTAGTTGGATGCCTTTTCGGGGTCAAGGTCTTTCGTCCCGCCCTCCACCCACACAAGTTTTGTGTGGACGGTTCCGGTAGTAGAGACGACCACGACAAGCATCCTTGAGGAGTCGCCGACATGGAGGATCTTTATCTCTTTCATTAAAAATTCTTTTTGCCCTGGGAATAAGACGAACCCGGCGCAGATTGTTACCGAAGAGAGGGCCTTCGTGGCATGGCGCATCATTGCACCCTGGTTAAGATAACCTTCGCAGGCCGCCCTGATAAGCGTCTTATCGCCCTCTTTGGGTTCATCAAACTCAAGGAGGGTGTCCACATAGAAGCGGAAACCCTTGTCCGTGGGTATCCTTCCCGCGGACGGGTGGGGGCGGTAGAGATACCCCTCCCTGTCGAGAGAGGCCATCACATTCCTTATGGTGGCGGGGCACAGGTCCATCGGATGGCGCTGCGCTATGGTTCCGGAGCTTACGGGGGCGGCCGTTGAGATATACTCTTTTATCGCCGCCATCAGTATCTTTTCGGTCCGTCCGGCAAGGTTCTGGTTTTTTTTGTTCATATCAGGGTCCCCTTTTTTCAAAGGGGCCTCGAACGATATACATCTAAAGAAGATACCAACGTGAAAAACCGTTGTCAAGTCGTCAATGGCGCCGGCTTAAGGGACGTCGTTCCTGACGTGCCGCGGGGACGGGGCTAAAAGACCTCGTTTGAGAATAGTATCCCCTTTTCTGTGAGGGCGATATTCTCCCCTGTATCGCGTATGAGTCCGCGGTCTATGAGTCCTTCCCGGCAAAGCGACCCCGCGGGGGATTTTCCGAAGCGCCTTTCAAAGCCGGTTTTTTTAATCCCATCCACAAGCCTGAGTCCAAGCATCAGGGCCTCGAGTTCCGCCTCGTCTTTCGAGAGTCTTTCTCCCCCGCTCCTCGCCGCGCCTTCCGTGTTTACGAGTTCCATATAACGGCCGGGCTCTTTTTCATTCCACCACCTCCTGCCCCAGCCGGGCCATGCGAGATAG
>JACRCB010000012.1 GCA_016219165.1 Deltaproteobacteria bacterium
GGTGGACCCCCTCTCGGCATCCCGGATACACCCCAATAACATCCACCGCGTAATAAGGGCGCTTGAGGTGTATTCCTCTACGGGCAGTCCCATATCGAGTCTTCAAAAAGAGCACGGTCGAGGGGAATCCGATTACGACTGCCTCAAGATAGGGTTGATGAAAGAGAGGCCCCTTCTGTACCGCGATATAGAGAAAAGGGTTGACCGCATGATGGAAGACGGGCTTTTGGCGGAAACACAGAATCTCGTTAGGATGGGCTATGGCGCGGAACTTAAGAGCATGCGCTCGCTCGGTTACAGGGAGATGCGGGATTATACAGGGAAGAGGCGGAGCCTCGACAGCGCTGTTTCGGAGTTTAAGAAAAATACCAGGAACTACGCCAAAAGGCAGATTACGTGGTTTAAGAAGGACAAAGAGGTATTGTGGTTTTCTCCGGAGGATAAGCCGGGTATAATCTCTCTTGTCAGGGATTTTTACTCCGATTCTTATTCCCGGAGCCGGTGAAGGCGGCCAAAAAGATGAAGCGGATTATTCCGGTAATATTGTCATTATTTGTCCTGTCGTTGGCCGCGGCCTCTTTTGCCGCAACCGCTGTTGTAAAGGCCGAGGGCGCCGCCGTTAAATCAGGGGATGACCCCGGCGTAAAGGAGAGGGCGCTCGAGAGCGCCATGAAGAATTCCGTAGAGGCGGCTTTGAGACTCGTCATTAAAGAGGAGAAGATAAACGCCCTTTCCGGCGAGCTTCTGGAGAGGGTCTTTTCAGACCCCTTAAGGTATGTCCTTAATTACAGAATCCTCTCGGAGGGGCTTTTAAGGCATTTTGACATGCCTGAGGCCGCTCTGAAATCCGGGGAGGAGGAACAACCGTCCGGCCCGGTGGACATCTACCACGTCTGGATAGAGGCGAGCGTTGATGCGGACGGATTGAGGAGGGACGTGGGGCGTTTTACGGGAGCGGGCCGGGATTTGGCCCCGGTTACGATAGAAATCCTCGGGGTGGAGGACTGGGGGACATTCAACGGGCTTAAGGAAACCATTGAGGGAATGGACATCGTAATGGAGGTCGGTTACAGGTCTTTTTCGAGGGGAAAGATTTTTATTACAGCCTTGGTCGCGGGTTCAGGGCAAAACCTCTACGAGAGGCTCTACAAGGAATTGGGCGGCGCCTTTACCGTGGCGCCGGCCGGGGAGGACAGGCTGATAATCAGGAAAGAAAAGCCCGCAAAATAGGAAAAGGAGCGAAAAAAGGTGTTTTATAAGAAAGTTGTACTGTTTTTAGTTTTTGTAACTCTCGCCGGATGCGCCGGGAGCGTGAGGTATAAGGTCTCGAAGGACTTTTCTGCTGCCCGGCTTGATACGGTGGCGGTGCTGGCCGTGGCCGGAGAGGTTCCGGATGCGAAGATAAAAGAGATATTCAGGAATGCGGCCTCAAAGAAACTCGGCGCCATGAACTATGACGTCCTGCCCTCCGCGGCGGTGGATAACATCTACGCGAAATACCCGGACGCCGCGCAGGGGGCGGATAGGGTGAAGGAGGTCTCCGGACTCCTCAATGCGGATTCCCTCCTCTATATCAACGTAACCGGATGGAAGGAGAGGTTCTTTGTTACGTATGCCGCCTTGAAGATAAATGCGGAGTTCACACTCTACTCGAAGACAGGCGCGGTCCTGTGGCGCGGGAGATACTCTACAAAAGAGTCCGAGATGAGGTTCGACAGGGAACTCCTCAAGATGGACGTCATTAAGGCGTATGAACCGAGGATAGAGCGGCTCGTGGATACGGTCCTCTCTACACTCCCCCGCCGTCCAGTGGAGAAAAAAGAAGAGGAAAAGCCGAAGAGTTACTTCGACTGGCTTTGAGTAGAGGGGAGGGTACTCCCCGGGATTTGGGCAGTTTTTTTTGGGGCGGGCCGATTTTAATCGTTAGACATTCACTCTTCCCCTTCGCAGAAAGTGCTTGACTCTTCCCGTGATTATGGCTATAATATAGCCAGAATGAGACATGAGGTTGTTTTCTCTCCGGAGGCTGTTGCAGATTTCAAAGTCTTAAAGGCAAATGTTCGGGCAGTGGTTCGTGATACCATTGAAAAACATTTACGCTTTGAGCCAACGAAAGAGAGTAAAAGGCGTATAAAGAAACTAAGGGGGATAAGACATCCGCAATATCGATTGCGTGTTGATGAGATTAGAGTCTTTTATGACATACATGGGAATAAGGTGGAGGTATTGGCCATAGTCGAAAAATCGCAAGCGGCCGCATGGCTTAAAAACATAGGAGAGGCAAAATGAAAAAGATAGCTTTATCTGAAGTCAAGGATGACTTATCCCGCTATTTAAGAATATCGGAGAAAGAAGAGGTTGTAATCACCAGGCATGGAAAGCCAGCGGGTGTTTTGATCGGCTTTGAATCTGAGGATGATTGGTTCGACTACCGATTGGAAAATGATCCGCGATTTCTTCAGAGAATAGAATCTGCCAGAAGTAGTATGCGTTCAGGAAAAGGGACCCGAAGAGAGGGATTATAAAAATAGGGGGAAAATAGCCTCGCAAGGGTGGGCACAGCCCACCTTTAGTGCTTAACGCCCCATGTAGGGCAACCCTTCAGGGTTGCGTATGGCCGTTTCAAATCCCCCAACTATATCGCCTCCCTCAGATGCCGTATCTCGCTCAGCCTGAAAACAGGGCCTTCCTGACACACGTAGACGCTCTGTATCTGGCAGTGGCCGCATTTGCCCATGCCGCACCTCATCCTTCTCTCAAGGGAGAGGAATATGTCCTCGCCCCTTATCTTTTTACTGCCCAGACTCAATATCACGTATTTATACATGACGTGCGGGCCGATAATCACGGCGGATGTCTTTAACTCATCGACCTTGCATGGCCCTATGAGGGTTGTTACGACCCCTACATTCCCCCTCCATTGCGGATGGGGCCTGTCGATTGTAACATTTACCTCCACCCCCCTTTTTTCCCATTCCTTGAGTTCCTTTTTAAAAAGCACCTCCCCCGGCTCCTTTACGCCGTAAAGGAGCGTCAGCCTCCCGAATGATTTTCTCTGAGAGAGAGCGCTCTTTATAAGAGACCTCATCGGAATGAGCCCGATGCCTCCGGCTATAAAGAGGAGGTCTTTCCCCTTCATCTCCTCAACCGGGAAACCCCTTCCGAAAGGCCCCCTTACCCATAATATGTCTCCTTTCCTCAGCCTGTGGAGCGCATTCGTAAGGTCCCCCGCCGCCTTTATGCAGAGATCCACCATGTCGGGCGAGGGCTGAGAGGAGATTGAGATGGGCGCCTCCCCGTAGCCCGGAAGGCCGACCATAAGGAACTGCCCGGGGGTGGAGGCGATTTTTTTAGAGAGGCGGATGGAAAAAAATCTCTCCCTGCCTGAGGAAGCGGAGGTCTCCTCAACCCTTGCTTTTTCCGGCAGGTACGGCGAGAGGGCGCTCTTTCGAGGCGCGCAGTATTTCATTCGTTACCTCCGAGATATTTATCTTAACGAGGCATGTCCGCGAGCATCTGCCGCAGCCCACGCAGAAAAGCCCCTTGAACCTGTCCGCAAGGTAGCGGAACTTCCTGTTGAAGCGGTGGCGGAGCCTGTCCGCGCGGGTCTTCCTAAAGTTCATACCGCCGGTGACCTTTGCGAAGTCCTCGAGCGTGCAGCCGTCCCAGACCCTTGACCTTGTCCCCTTTTTCAAATCCATGCTCACCTCGTCCCTTACGTCGAAACAGTAGCAGGTGGGGCATACGTTGTTGCAGCTACCGCACCCGTAGCAGACAGCCCCTATCTTCTCCCACACGGGGTGGCCGTCGGCAAAGGAATAGACAAGGGGCAGAAGGGAGGGGTCGTCTATGTCGAGCCTTGCCTTAAAGAGCGTTTTTTTCTTCTCCGTTAACCTTTCTAATTCTTTCAATGCCGCGCGCTTTGTCTTTGAAGGGGACGCGTATTTTTTTAGAAGGCTTCTTCCCCTGCCGGAACCGGCCCTCGCGATGAAGCCGCCTTTTACCCCGTGGAGGAATATGTCAAACCCCTCATCCACGGTCATCGTCCCTATGGAAGCGCAGAAACAGTACTCGTCCGGGACGCATTCCGTCCCCACTATAATCGTATTCTCGCGCCTTTTCAGATAATTTACGTCCGGTTTCCCGTAAGAGAATACCCTGTCCATGAGGTTTATCGCGTGCACGTCGCATGAGTGGAGGCCGAATAAGACCTGTTTCTCCGCATCGGCGACCCCTTCGGCCATGCCCTTCTCGATGTCAAACCTGAGGAGTGTTTCTTTCGGCGGGAACAAAAACCCCTTCGCGGAGATGTGGGACGGGGTTTGGGAAAGTTTGAGTTGAGAGAATTCCTCTATCCGGGAAAAGGCCGGGAAGCCGTCTTTTGTTACAGGGCCGTAAAAGACGTAGTCTTTTATAAGCCCTTGCGCGAGGTTACGGAACCCCTTTTTTGTTATAAAGTCCATCATCCCTTGCCCGTCCGGACTGAGTATACCAGAAAGAAGAAATGGTGTCTATCAGCCCGGCGTGTTGTTGCGGCCCCCTTGTAACGCCATGTTATCCATGGGATAATAGCGGGATAAATAAACCGGAGGTTTTTCAACATATCCTGGCGGCTTAAAAAAGAGATTAGAGACGTCCTTTCAAGGGAAAAAGGCGCGGTCCATAAAGACCCGGGCGGCAGGCTGAGGGTCTGCCTTGTATACCCCAATACTTATTTCCTCGGGATGAGCAACCTTGGGTTCCAGACCCTGTACCGGCTTTTTAACGAGGTCCCTTCCTGCGTATGCGAGAGGGCATTTTTGCCGGAGAACTCTGAGATTTTGTCTCTTGAATCCCAGAGCCCGCTTTCCGGATTCGATGTCATCGCCTTCTCGGTATCCTTTGAGGAGGACTATGTAAATATCCCCCGGATACTCGAATTGGCCGGGCTCCCGGTTTTCTCAAGCGGCAGGGAAGATAATTCCCCGCTTGTCATGGCGGGCGGGTGCGCCGTGTCCCTGAACCCGGAGCCCGTGGCCGATTTCGTCGATGTTTTTTTTATCGGCGAGGCCGAGGCCAGCGTCAATGGCCTTGTGGAACGTCTTTCTCAGTTTTCGCAAAGGAGGTCCCTGAAGGGGGATATTTTAAGGGAACTTTCGCGGCTCGGGGGTGTTTACGTCCCCGCCTTTTATGAATTTACATACGACGGCTGCAGGGTTAAGGAGATAAAACCGCTCGGAGGGGCAAGGTTCCCGGTAAGGAGGGCAAGGGTTGAGGATATAGACGCCCAACCCGTGCCCGTAAGCGCAATCATCACCCCATTTACAGAGTTCGCGGACACGGCCCTCATCGAGGTGGAGAGGGGGTGTCCGAGGGGGTGCCGTTTCTGCGCCGCTGGTTTCATATACCTTCCGCCGAGATGGAGAGACCGGGGGGCAATAGAAAGAAGCGTTAAGGCCGGGCTTAAGTTTGCCGGGAAGGCGGGGCTTGTGGGCGCGGCCGTATCGGAATACAGGGGGTTGAAAGATGTCCTAAGGAAATGCGCGGGGGACGGGGGTGAGATAACGCTTTCTTCCCTCAGGCTCGACGTGCTCGATAACGAACTCCTCTCGCTTTTGAGGAAGGCCGGCTATAAGACCGTAACCGTTGCGCCTGAGGCCGGGACCGAGCGGTTGAGGAAGGTTATAAATAAGGACATCCCGGACGAGGCGATATGGGCATCCCTTGAGCGCATTAAAGAAGAGGGTTTCAGAAAGGTCAAATTCTATTTCATGGTGGGCCTTCCGACCGAGACGGACAAGGACGCGGAGGCCATAGCCGGGGTTGCCGTAAAGGCGAAATCCATATTGCCGAAGGGGGCCAAGGTTACGCTCAGCATAAACCAATTCATTCCCAAGCCTTTTACCCCGTTCCAGTGGGCCGGGTTTGCGGAGCAGGAGACTATCGAGAGGAGATACGGGATTATAAAAAAGGCGTTGAAGAAAGAGGGGGGGATTGAGGTGAAAACACTTCCGGTAAAAGGGGCATTCCTTCAGGCATACCTTTCGAGGGGGGACAGGAGGAGCGGGAGTTTAATATCGCTCGCTTCAGAGAAGGGATGGAGGGGCGTTCTAAAGAACTTCTCCTCAAGCCTTTCGGCAAGCGTTTTCAGGGACAGGGAAAAGGATGAGATTTTCCCGTGGGACGTAATAGACACGGGGCTTAAGAAGTCTTACCTCTGGAACGAATACACAAGGGGCATTGAGGCTAAGGCAACGCCTCCGTGCGACGTGGGCAGGTGCTTCAGATGCGGGGTGTGCTGAAGCGACGGGGGTGGCTCTATTGAGGTTCTTTTACTTGAAAGAAAGGGGGAGTCAGGTGTATAAAAGGGGGTGGTAAGGGAGAGGTATGGGGAATTCAAGAGCAAGCGAAAACGGACGGGTGAGGGTTACACCGTGAACGTGACCGTTATCCGTGTCCGTTTAATTTCGGATTGTATTTTTACTGAGGCGCTGGTAGAATTAAGATGGAAAGGGGGTGTTTATGTCCAAAAAATTCACTGCGGTAATAACCAAGGAAGAAAACTGGCATGTAGCGCATTGCGTTGAACTTGGTGTCGTGAGCCAGGGAAAGACCATAGAAGAGGCGCAGGCGAATCTTAAGGAGGCCGTAGAACTTTATCTCGAGAGTTTCGGAACCGACGATTTGCCGGAAAGCGCCGGAGAGGTCGTTTTGTATTCTCTTGAGGTGGCGGTTAATGCATAGATTGCCGGTTCTATCCGGAGAAGAACTTATAAAGATTCTTAAGAAAGCCGGATTCAGTATCGTGAGACAGAAAGGAAGCCACGTAAGCCTGCAAAAAGAAAACCTGAAAACAGTAGTTCCCCGTTTCGGTGTGGGGACACACCGAAACATCAAGGCAAGGAACTCTCCTCGGAATACTTAAGCAGTGTGGTTTATCAAAAAAACAATTAATTGACCTTATAAAGAAATAGGATTTTACAGGCGCGGTATCGTAAGAAGAATCCGCGATCTTCGCCGTCAAGAAAGAGTTCTATTTTATTGTTGCGTTGTCCTACACAATGATCTTTTCGCAAACCTGCCTTCAAAAACTTTTCAATCTAAAAATTTTTGGAAAGTGTGAAACTTTGCTGCAAAGAGTTTTCACGTAAAGAGACATGAGCGACTTAAATATCTTCGACTATCTCCCCCTCGTCAGGAAACCGTCGCGTTACATCGGCGGGGAGGTGAACTCGATAAAAAAAGACCTCTCGAAGGTAAGGCTCAAGTTCGGCCTCGGATTCCCGGACGTCTACGAGGTCGGGATGAGCCACCTCGGGATCCAGATACTCTATCAGGCGCTCAATTCAAGAGATGACACGGCGTGCGAGAGGGTCTTTGCGCCGTGGCCCGATATGGAGGCGCTTCTGAGGGAAAAGAAAGAACCCCTTACAACCCTCGAATCGGGCATTCCGCTAAACTCTCTCGACATAATGGGTTTTTCCCTCCAGTACGAACTCTCCTATACAAACGTCCTCAACATGCTCGAACTCGGGGGTATCCCGCTCTACGCAAGAGAGAGGTCGGAGAAAGACCCGCTCGTTATAGGCGGCGGCCATTTGAGTTTCAACCCGGAGCCGGTTTCTTCCTTTTTCGATTGTTTCCTCATCGGGGACGGGGAAGAGGCCGTAATGGAAATATGCGATGCGGTTATCGAAGGCAAAGACAAGGGGCTTAAAAGAAAAGAACTCCTCGAAAGCCTCTCCCGGATTGAGGGCGTATACGTGCCGGCATTCTTCGAGGTTATTTATAATCCCGATTCCACGGTCAGAGAAATACAACCGCTCCGCCCCGGTTACGGGAAGGTCAGGAAAAGGACGGTGAAGGACTTAAACCTCCTCCCCTCTTACACAAGGCCCGTTGTGCCGTTCGCCCTTCCGGTCCACGACAGGCTCAGCATAGAGATAGCGCGTGGGTGCACGAGGGGCTGCAGGTTCTGCCAGGCTGGAATGCTCCAGAGGCCCCTAAGGGAAAGGGACCCGGAAAAGGTCATTGCCCTCGCCGAGGAGTCTTTAAAAAACACCGGCTACGAGGAGGTATCGCTTCTATCCCTGTCCACCGGGGATTATTCTTCCATCGAGGGGCTTCTCTGCCGGCTCGCGGACGGACTCGCGGATAAGAGGATAGCAATGAGTCTGCCGTCCTTAAGGGTAGGCACCCTGAACGCGCGGGTCGCCTCCGAGATAAAGAGGGTGAGGAAGACGGGTTTTACCCTGGCGCCGGAGGCCGGGACGGCTCGTCTTCGCCGTGTCATAAACAAGGGGATAGAGGAGAGTGAGCTCATCGAAGGCGCGAGAGAGATATTTAATCTCGGCTGGAGGTCTATAAAACTCTATTTCATGATAGGGCTTCCCACGGAAAAAATGGATGATGTCATGGAGATAATCCGCCTTTCGAAAGAGGTCAGGGAGGAGGGGAAAAAAGTTGCGGGGCGCAATCCCGATGTGAACGCAAGTGTGGCGACATTCGTGCCGAAGCCCCATACGCCGTTTCAGTGGGAGCCGCAGATAACGCCCGGGGAGGGCAGGGAGAGGCTCGTTACATTGAAAAAAGAGGCAGGCAAGGCCAATCTCGGATTTAAGTGGCACGATTGGAGAATGAGTCTCGTTGAAGGGGTTTTTTCGAGGGGAGACAGGAGGTTGGGGAAGGTGCTTGTCAACGCATTCAGAAAAGGCTGCAGGTTTGACGGATGGAGCGAAGAGTTCAAGTGGGAAAGATGGGAGGGCGCATTCAGGGAGGAGGGTGTGGCTCCGGCCTTTTACACCGGCCGGAGGCGCGCGAGGGAAGAGGTGTTCCCGTGGGACCACCTCGAAAGCGGAGTTACGAAGGAGCATCTTTACAAGGAGTATGAAAACGCCCTCAAGTCCGTTGAAACGCCGGATTGCAGGGCCGGCAGATGCACGCTCTGCGGCGTTTGCGATTTTAAAACCATAAGGAACGTTATGTTCAGAGGCAATCGCCCCGGCCTCGACGTAAAAGGCGTGATACCGAAGGGTTTGTCCGAGAGGAAAAGGATAAGGTTTGGCTTCTCGAAGACCGGGAGGGTCAGGTTTTTAAGCCACCTCGAACTTGCGAGGGCCGTTGCGAGGGCAATAAGGAGGGCGGGTATTCCGGTTACGTATTCCGCGGGTTTCCATCCCCTTCCCGAAATCGTTTTTTCGGACGCCCTGCCGGTCGGCATGGAGAGCATGGATGAGCACATGGACGTTATACTCGATAGTGCCGCCCCCCTCGGCGTGTGGGGCCCGGAGAGGCTTGCAACCCTTTTCAACTCGGTCCTTCCAGAAGGGCTTAAGGTTCTGAGCGCGCAATTTATACCCTTGCAACTTCCATCCCTCTCTGCTATTATTAGGGCGCAGAAGTATATTGTATTCTTGAAAAACGGGCCTTTGCCTTTGGATATAGAGTATAGGGAATTGAGCGGCTTGGTGAGGGATTTTTTGCTGATGGATTCAATCGAGGTGAC
>JACRCB010000115.1 GCA_016219165.1 Deltaproteobacteria bacterium
ACATTTTCATATCCGTAAAGAAACTTAAGGAACCTCTGAAAAAGTACCTTGAGAGAAACTTTTTGTAAAAAGTTTCTCTCAATCTCTCTTCAAAAACTTCTAAACTTCCCCCTGCCACACCCCCATTCGGGGGTGCGGCAGGGGGAAACTAAAAGTCTTTGGAAAGGGGTTTGGGGGAAACCTTTCTACAGAAAGGTTTCCCCCAAAAATGCTTTTTTCAGAGCTTCCTTAAGCCAAACCGGGGAAACCGCCTATCTCAGATACCCGACAACAATATCCGCATTCCCCCTTTCAAGGTGTTTTGAATAGACATTTTCCCATTTAATCTCATCCGTGAGGAGTCTTGAGTCTTCTATATTGCTGGCGACGAGCGCGGCGTTAAAGATGAAATATACCTTTTTACCTTTGCTGCCGAGAGACTTTAACCGGGCGAAATTATCGGCCTGGATTACATCCTTCCCGATGTAGCACGTTACTTCCTGAAAACTCCTGTAACCTATGTTGTATACGGTTGTGACGTCATCCGGCAAGAGAAGGTTTATTTCCCCGGCAACCCTCTTCGGGTTATCGCCTTTCTGGAAATCCTCCTCGGCCCTGATATTGAAATATATGAGGAATGCGAGCCCGATAACGATGGCCGTATAAACGGGGATGTCTTTTAACGGGACGGAACCGGCCCTGTAAAGGAGAGCGGCGGCGGTCAAGCCAAGGAGGATTGATAAAAAGACCAACGGGGGGGTGAACCTTAAGTTCAGATATACGGCGGCGGCCGGCGTAAGCGCGGCGTAAAGAAGGGCCAGCCATAGAAGGCATTTAAGGAAAGCCTTAAAGAAGGTATTGATACTGGGTTGTGTGTTTTCATTTTTAAGATAAATCTCGAACATGACCGCGAGGGATATCGCGGCAAAAGGCCCGGCCGGGAGAAAATATCTGCCCCTTGCCCCGGGAAGGAACCAGTATATCGGAAAATTGACGGCGACCATCGCCAGGGAGTAAACGAACATTTCATTTTTAAGGACCTCACGGGCCTTGCCCCTTATCTCTTTAAAGGCGATTGCCGGAACGGCGAAGAGAATCCACGGCATGAACGACATTACGGTAGAGTAGGGATAGGAGATGATATGCTCCAGGAATGACAGGTGCGTCACCTCGTCCCGCTGCGTTATCTCCCCGAGCATTATACGCGCATATTCGCCGGGGGGCATTTCTCTTAAAACAAACGGCAGATAAAGAAAAAGAGGGAGGAAAAAAAATACCGCGGAAAAAAGGTGCGATATGGAGAAGAAAAAGGACGGCCTTTTTTTTATTACAACGAGGTATACGAATACGGTCGAATAGAAATATGCGACGGCCTGAGGGCCCTTCGCAAGGAACCCTATCCCGACGAGGAATAGCGAAATACCCCACATGGCCGCGGGCCTCCATCTCTTGAGGTATCCGTTTATCCAGACCAGAAGAGAAAGCGTAACGCACAGGGTAAGGAGGGCTTCCACCTCGGCCGTTCTGCCCTTTTTTATGAGCCCCACCATGCTTACGACCGCGATTGCGGAGAAAAGCCGGCTCGACCTCGTAAGCCGGTTTTTTGTGAGGAGATGCGTTGAAATGGCCGTAAGCGTTATGGCCGCGGCCGAGGGGAGGCGGGACGACCATTCATTCAGGGCGCCGAAGAGCCGGGCGCTCAAGGCTATAAGCCAGTTCATGAGGGGGGGCTTCAAGAAATAGGGTCTCCCCTCGAGCGTGGGGGTTGTCCAGTTGCCGGTATTTAACATCCCTTTTGCGACCATTACCCTTAAGGGTTCGTTCTCGCCCCATCTCGAAAGCCCCAGAAACGGGAGGTAGATGACCGCCGAAAGCAAGATAATCAGGAGATAATCTTTCCATGGGATGTTTTCCGGCGTCGTATGAACCATGGGCGTTTTAGAATCCATTGGAAAAGAATTATAATATTTAAAAAAAGGCGAGTCAACGGGACTTGATAAACATCATCGTGCAGGGTTTACAGGCTACAGTCTGACATGCTGCGCGCACCCAGCACCACTTTTGACACGTTGGCTCTAAATATTACGAAGGAAGTCCTGTCAAAAGTGGTGCTGGGCGCGTCAGAAAATCATGAGCCTTGACTTTTTTTAGAGAACGTAGAAAATACGATGGGTTCCCCCATAATCGTAAGCCTTAGTCAAAGACTGGAAAGTTCCGGTCTTCCGGAAGCGCTCCCCGCGCCGCCGGTAGAAAGCCGCTGTCAAGGGATATTTCTTAAATGAAGTATATTATATCTCTGGTCCTCAGGTATATCATACATTTTATCATGGCCGTAATAAGTTTGTTTGAACGCCTGGGCCTGTTCCGGCTCGGTTTGGGCGCGGGTTTCGGCGTCCGTGCATCGGTGGGTTTTGCTCCGGTTGACGGATACCTTCAAACGCCGGCCGGCGGGAAACCGGAGACCTCGGACGTTAAACGCCCCACCTTAGCGGACCTCGGCATCCGTCACACCGTCTTTACCGATTTCGAGGCGTCATGGACGAACGCGAGATACATCGTATACATAGGTTCGCGCTTCATCAATATATCGAAGACCGGCGTCCTTGAAAAGGACCTCCTCAGCAGGACGCAATTCCATGCCGGCGAGAAGTTCGATGCAAAGATAAAATTCAACCTGTACAGGGCCGGCATAAAACGCAGATTCAAATATTTTGCCCCAAAGACGGAATATACCGTGATGGACTTCTCGTACAGACTGGATACCGGAAGGGCTTGCATGGAAAGGGCCTATATGAAATCCGCGGTCAGGGCGGGCGCCGAAGGGCAATACGATTTCGGCACGGCAGGGGCGAGGCTGGAATTCGCTTCTTCCATCCCCCTGCCCAACACCCCGACCATCTTTACAACCGGCGCGGAATTCAGATACTGGCTGGTCCCCGGCAGGTTTAGTCTCGGCGCCGGCCTGAGTTATCTCTACCTCGACTACGAAGATTATCAGGAATTTTCCAACCACCTGAGGCTTGAGATGAAACCAATCCTCACCGTCTCCACGGAATTAAGGTTTTAACGGTCATCAGGGCAGGACCCCGTCATACCCGGCCTTTTTAACGAGCGGCAGGGCTTCTCTCTTTAAAAAATCGATGTCTTTCACGACGTTTCTTCTTCCCTCTTGGCCCGTTTCGTCTTTCAGGGGCCCGTCTCTTAACCGAGCCGGCGCCTTAACCCCGTTCATTATAGCCCATGATAGAGTCCATGCCCTTTTTACGTTGTCCAGGTCATAGCCCCCTCCGCCGAGCGCCGCCCACGGCAGGTTGAAAGACTTGAACCCCTTCACCATCTTCTCGAAACCGTTCGTTGTGAGACTGAGGTGGCTTATAGGGTCTTTTTTAAAGGTGTCCACCCCGAGCTGCGTTACGAGCATATCGGGCTTGAACGCCTCGATAAAAGGGGGGACGAGCCCTTCAAAACCCAGAAGAAAAAGTTCGTCTCCGGCGGATGGAGGCAGCGGGAGGTTTATTGCGTATCCCCTGCCGCTGCCTTCTCCCATATCTTGCGGGAAACCGGTTCCGGGAAAGAGGTAACGGCCGCTTTCATGGATGGAGATTGTGAGGACTTTATCGGTATCGTAAAAAGCCGCCTCGACCCCGTCCGCGTGGTGTGCGTCTATGTCGACGTACGCCACCCTTTTACCAAGCGTGAGAAGATGGTTTATGGCGACGGCCGGGTCGTTTAAGTAGCAGAATCCGCTCGCCCCGTTACTGCGCGCGTGGTGAAGCCCGCCCGCTATGTTGAATGCGATATCCGCCTTCCCTTCCGAAATAAGTTCCGCGGCCTGGATGGATGCGCCGGTTGAATAACACGACCACTCAAAAACGCCGGGAAAGGCCGGGTTATCCCGGTCCCCGAGGCCGTAGAGGCCCGCGTCTTCGGGCAGGGCCCCGGAATCGGCTTTTTTCAGCATCTCTATGTACTGCGGGGTGTGGAAAAGGAGAAGTTCTTCTTCCGTTGCCTTCCGCGCCTCGACAATCTTTGCCCCGGGAATATCGAAGAGGCCGCACTCCTTAATCAACTCGTAGGTGAGTTTAAGCCTCATCGGCCTCATGGGATGGTCCCGTCCGTAGGAAACGTTTGCGAATTTTTCGGAATAGAGGAAGGTAGTCTTCATCTCCCCTCTTCATCTCCCCTCTTCATCTCCCCTCTTCATCTCCCCTCTGTCAGAGGGCCTGTGAACGGCGGGTAAGGATGCCGGATAGAGGGCACCCCTATCTTAAACAGAGTTTTCTCGGCCTTACGGATACGGAGAAGTCCTTCGGCGGGCAATATTGTTCCATGCAATGAAGCCTCCCCTGTTTTTCAAGCCTCTTGAATATCCTCACCCATGCGCATTCCTTTTCCGTATCGACCTCGCACATCCCCTGGGCCATGCCTCCGCAAGGCCCGTTAAGCAGACCCTTCGGGCATTCGGTGTGGGGGCATATGCCGGCCGTAGAATCGAGGACGCATTCGCCGCACAGGGAACAGCCCTCAAAAAACCTCCCCTGCCTCTCGACCGAGGCAAGGAATATCGTGTCGAGGGCGGGCAATACCGGCTGGGTTTCCCCGGCGTTGTCCGAAACGGTCTTTACCCCGGCGCCGCATGCGAGCACAACGATTGAACCGGCCTTGCGGAGGGAGGGGTTTTTCCGGAACTCTTTCCTTACGAGCTGGTTATAGCAGGTCTCGTTTAGGAGGGAACTTCCCGCGACTCCGTAACCGTTTTCTTTGAGCATTTCCTCCATCTCGCGGACTTCCTCGGCCCCGCCGGTCTTGCATTGTTCGGCGCAGGAGCCGCACCCGAAAAGGTAAACGGTCTTGCCTCCTCCGAGCCTTTTTAAGATTTCTTCTTTTTTCTTCTTTTTCGTGATTATCATGGTCTTCGCTCCCCGGGGAACTATTTAAGAAATCTCTGAAAAAGTATCTTGAGAGAACCTTTTTGTAAAAAGGTTCTCTCAAACTCTCTCCAAAAACTTTCAGTTCTAGTGTGCACAACCCAATCTAAAAGTATTTGAAAGGGGCTTGGGGGAAACCTTTCTACAGAAATTTTCACACACATATGATTTTTTCATAGGTTC
>JACRCB010000118.1 GCA_016219165.1 Deltaproteobacteria bacterium
GAGAGGGGCATAGGCAACGGAATCTCCCTCATAATATTCGCGGGCATCCTGGCGAGGATGCCGTCGGCGGTAGGCAATACGGTAACGCTGGTGAGGACGGGAGAGATGCCGTTTCTGCTGCTCCTCTTTCTGTCCGCCGTAATGGTGGCGGTCGTTGCCTTCATAGTGTTTGCCGAGACGGGGCAGAGGAAGATTCCCATCCAGTATCCCAAGAGGGTGGTCGGAAGAAAGGTCATGGGCGGGGGCACTCAGTATCTGCCGCTTAAGATAAATACCGCGGGGGTTATCCCGCCGATATTCGCCTCTTCCATCATAATCTTCCCGGCCACGGTGGTGTCCTTCATAGATATACCCGCCATGCAGGGTGTGGCAAGGTACTTAAGCCCCGGAGGGCTTATTTATAATGTTCTCTACGTCGGACTTATCATCTTTTTCGCATATTTTTATACGGCCATCCAGTTTAACCCGAAGGACGTTGCCGAGAACCTTAAGAAATACGGCGGTTTTATCCCCGGCATAAGGCCCGGGACCAACACGGCCGATTATATAGACAGAATTCTATCGAGGCTTACGCTCTGGGGAGGGATATATGTTGCGGCGGTCTGCGTCCTGCCCTCGGTGCTCGCGGCTAACTTAAGGGTGCCATTTCATTTCGGCGGCACCGCGCTCCTGATAGTTGTGGGTGTTGCCATGGATACCGTCCAGCAGATAGAGTCGCACATGCTGGCGAGAAGTTATGATGGGCTGCTTAAAAAAGGAAGGATGAGGGGCAGGCAGGCCTGAATGCCGCGGCTGCCCTGGATATGGACATCTGTATCTGGACAAAGGGCGTAAGCCCGGACGCTGAATTATGATGAACCTTATATTGATGGGGCCTCCGGGGGCCGGCAAAGGCACGCAGTCGAAACTCCTCTCCGAGAGGTTTCTGATTTCGCAGGTCTCAACCGGCGACATACTGCGGGCGAACGTAAAGGATAAGACCCCTCTGGGGCAGGAGGCAAGGGAGTATATGAACAGGGGCGCACTCGTCCCCGACAAACTCGTTCTGGAGATGGTCGTTGAAAGGCTTTCCCGCGGCAACTGCTCAAACGGTTTCATACTCGACGGCTTTCCGAGGAACGTGCCTCAGGCCGAGGCCCTGGACGGTATGCTTAAGGAGGGTAAAAAGGGCATAGACGCCGTTATCGGGATAGAGGTCGAAAAACGGGAACTTATAAGGCGCCTGAGCGGGAGAAGGGTATGCAGAACTTGTGCGGCCGCATACCACGTCATGTTCAACCCCCCGGTCAATATAGATACCTGCGACAAGTGCGGGAAAGAACTGTATCAGCGCGATGACGATAAAGAGGAGACCGTGGATGCGAGGCTTAAGGTCTACGACAGCGAGACGGTGCCGGTCGTGGAATATTACAGGAGCAGGGGGTTGTACATGGCGGTGAACGGCATCGGAAGCGTTGACCAGATAACCGAAGCGATAGTGAAGGCGATTGGGAAGGGAAGAGGTCATACTTAAATCCCGTTCTGAGATAGAGAAGTTAAGGACGAGCAACTTGCTCGTTGCCGAGATTCTCGAGATACTCAAGGGCAAGGTCTCGGCGGGCATAACGACGATGGACCTTGAGGGCATAGCCGATGGTGAGCTCAAAAGACGAGGGGCGCATCCTGCATTCAAAGGGTACAGGGGTTATCCGTACTGCCTTTGCACCTCGGTGAATGAAGAGGTCGTTCACGGCATGCCGTCGGTAAAAAGGGTTCTTAAGGAAGGGGATATACTGAGCATAGACTTCGGCGTATGCCTTGACGGCTATTACGGCGATGCGGCCGCTACCGTTGCGGTGGGCATTGCAAGCCCTGAGGCCATAAGGCTCATAGAGGCTACTTCCGAGTGTCTCGAAAGGGCGATACCGGCGGCCAGGGTTGGAGGGCGACTCTACGACATATCCCATGAAATCCAGAGTTGCGCGGAGAAAAGCGGGTATTCGGTTGTAAGGGATTTTGTGGGGCACGGCATCGGGAGGTCCCTCCATGAGCCGCCGGAGGTGCCTAACTTCGGCAGGGCTGGAACCGGGCCGAGGCTTAAAGAGGGGATGGTATTGGCCATAGAGCCCATGGTAAACGAGGGTGGAAGCGAAGTCAGAATCCTCGCGGACGGATGGACGGCTGTGACGGCGGACGGCAAACTCTCGGCGCATTTTGAGCATTCGGTGGCGATAACGGAAGACGGGCCGTATGTCCTGAGCAGGCTTTAGAGGACTTCCGGGGGTTAAAAGGTTATTCGGCGCGTATATGGGGCCGGAAATTTTTGCCGTGAGTATTAAAGAACCATATCTTTGAGCAACGGGTTCGCAGCGGGTTTACAAAAAGGGTTCCTCAAAGGGAAAATGCCGAAGGAAGAACCGATAGAGGTTGAGGGGACCGTTGTAGAGACCCTGCCCAATGCGATGTTCTGGGTTGAACTCGCAAACGGACACAGGGTGCTTGCCCATGTCTCCGGCAAGATGAGGATGCATTTCATAAAGATACTTCCCGGGGATAAGGTTGTCGTCGAACTTTCGCCATACGACCTGACAAGGGGCAGGATAACATACAGGAGTAAATAGAAGGGAAAGGGATATGAAGGTAAGGAGTTCCGTAAAGAAGATATGCGCCAAGTGCAGGGTCGTAAGGCGCAAAGGGGTGGTGAGGGTTATTTGTGAGAACCCCAAGCACAAGCAGAGGCAGGGATAACCACACCCGCTGCGGGACCGGGGGTCCCGAGTATACGGAAGTTTTGGAGGAAAGGTAATATTGGCCGGAATGACGCTCTTACCACGCAGGGGAAGGTTCGACGCGGGAAAAAGCGCAAGACGGCAAAAATGTCCCTCTTAAAAAAGGAGGTTTTGGAAAGTGCCGAGGATTGCAGGAATCGATCTGCCGAAGAATAAAAGGATAGACATAGCCCTTACGAGGATATACGGCGTGGGGAGGCCCTCCGCCGCGGGGATTCTTAAAGGTGCCGGTGTCGAGCCGTCTATAAGGGCGCAGGACCTTACGGATGCGCAGGTTTCAGCCATAAGGAAAGTTCTCGACAGCGGCTACAAGGTGGAGGGCGAATTGAGGAAGGAAGTGGCCATGAATGTCAAGAGGCTCATGGACATCAACACGTACAGGGGCCTCAGGCACAAGAAGAACCTTCCCGTAAGGGGGCAGAGAACCCGCACCAATGCGAGGACAAGGAAAGGCCCCAGAAAGTCCGCCGTTGTCGTGAGGAAAGCGGAGTAGTAAGGCAGGGTAAAACGTGACCGTTGTCCGTGTCCGTGGAAAGATTCTTTCACGGTCACGGGTCCCGGTCACGGGCTACGGTATTCAATCATCCCTCTCCCCTGTCTTTAAAGGAGGTTTTAAAGAGATGGCAAAGAAAAAAGAGAAGAAGTCGGTGGTGAGGGGTATTGTTCACATACAGTCCTCTTTCAACAATACTATGGTGTGCATTACCGACTTAAGCGGCAACGTAATTGCCTGGGCGAGCGCCGGGAGCGAGGGGTTCAAGGGTTCGAGGAAGGGCACCCCTTTTGCGGCGCAGGTTGCGGCGGCCTCCGCCGCCAAAAAGGCCATGGAACACGGCTTGAGGAACGTTGAGGTGCACATAAAAGGCCCCGGCGCCGGAAGGGAGTCGGCGCTTAGGAGTCTGCAGGTTGCGGGTCTGGGCATTTCTCTTATAAGAGACGTCACCCCCGTCCCCCATAACGGTTGCAGGCCGCCCAAGAGGCGAAGAGTCTAAAAGAGGAGGAAATCTCATTGGCAAGATACATTGATTCCGTATGCAAGATATGCAGGCGTGAGGGGATGAAACTCTTTTTGAAGGGAGAGCGGTGTTATACCGACAAATGCGCCTTCGCAAGAAGAGGCTACCCCCCGGGCCAACACGGGCAATTGAGGGGAAAGGCGAGCGAGTACGCCGTCCAGTTGAGGGAGAAGCAGAAGGTAAAACGCATCTACGGACTTGTGGAAACCCCGTTTAAAAACCTTTTTGCAAAGGCCGAAAGGAGCAAGGGGGTCACAGGAGAACAACTGATGTCGCTTCTTGAAAGACGCCTCGATAACGTGGTCTACAGGCTCGGATTTACGAGTTCCAGGAAAGAGGCGCGCATGATGGTTGCCCACGGCCTTTTCAATGTCGATGGGAGGCGGGTGAACGTCCCTTCATACTCCGTCAATGTCAGCGAAACCATAGGGATTTCGGAGAAGGCGAAGGAGAATAAAAGGGTTACGGACAACGTTCTTTCGGCGGAAAAACGCGGGCTGCCCGGGTGGCTTTCGTTCGATAAAGAGAAACTTAAGGGCACGGTGGAGAGGCTTCCCTTGAGGAGCGATATAACCATGCCCATAGAGGAACATCTCATAGTCGGACTCTATTCTAAATAGGATGGGATTCCCGTTGCGCCCGGCCGTCGCGGCAGCCTGACCCATGCCGGGCCGTTCAATCGCAGTTTTAACTGTTCAATAAATTTTTAACCAAATTTTTAACCGAGGCGGGGGTAAAATGCAAAAAAACTGGCGTGAACTTATTAAACCGAAGAAGATCGAGGCCGACAGACTCACACCCACATACGGAAGGTTCGTTGCCGAGCCGCTGGAGAGGGGTTACGGCGTTACGGTAGGGAATTCGCTTCGCAGAATCCTTCTCTCATCGCTGCAGGGTGCGGCGATAACGAGCGTTAAGTTTGACGGGGTGCTCCATGAGTTCACATCCATACCCGGGGTCAAGGAGGATGTAGCCGATATTATCCTCAACCTGAAGCAGGTAAGGCTAAGACTCGACGGGGAGGGGCCTAAAACACTCAGGCTTAAGGTCGGTGAGGCGAGGGATGTAAAGGCCGGGGACATAGAGTGCGGCCCGGCCGTTACAATCTTAAACCCCGACCTCCACATAGCAACCGTAGGGAAGGGCGGAAAACTCGAATGCGAAATGACCGCTAATACCGGCAAGGGCTACGTCCCCGCCGAACTGAACAAGACCGCGGCCCAGCCCATCGGGACCATAGCGATAGATTCCGTATTCCAGCCCGTAAGCCGCGTTAACCTGGACGTTACTCATGCGAGGGTGGGACAGAGAACGGACTACGACAAACTCACCATGGAGATATGGACGACCGGCGCAATGGAGCCCCAGACCGCCCTCGGGATAGCGGCAAAGATACTTAAAGACCAACTGAACGTATTTATACCGTTCGAGGAGAGGGATGAGGCGCAAGAGGGCGGAGCGGAAGAAAGGGTTGAAAACAGGCCGTGGTTCAACGAGAATCTTTTCAAAACGGTCGAAGAACTCGAACTCTCCGTCAGGAGCGCAAACTGCCTTAAGAACGCAAATATAAAGTATATAGGCGAGATGGTGCAGAAAACCGAGGGGGAGATGCTTAAAACCAAGAACTTCGGCAGAAAGTCACTCAACGAGATAAAGGAAATACTTAAGGAGATGGAGCTGGATTTCGGCATGAAACTCGAGGGGTTCCCCGCAAGAAAGGAACTCGACAGGACGTGCCATGAACAGAAGGAGACCGAATAGATTTTATGAGGCATAATAGAGACGATAAGAGGTTTTCAAGGCCGAGCGGCCACTTAAGATGCATGTTGTCCAATCTTACAAACGACCTTCTTTCAAACGGTAAGATCCGGACCACCACCGCAAAGGCAAAAATGCTGCGCCGTTACGCCGAAAGGATGATAACGCTCGGTAAAAGCGGGGACCTTTCCTCAAGAAGGAGGGCCATGGCGTTTCTGAGGAACAAGATTACCGTTACGGCCCTCTTTAACGCCATAGGGCCGGGATATAAAGAAAGAAACGGCGGGTATACGAGGATGCTCAAGGTGGGAGTGAGGCCCGGCGACTGTTCCCCCATGTCGATTATCGAACTCGTGGAAGGCGTTGGGGCAAAGGCCGAAGAAGCCAAGAAAAAGGGTAAGTCCAGCGCTAAAGGCAAACCTTCCAAGGTAGTGAAGGCCCCAAAGGCCCTGAAGGCAGGGAAAACCTCAAAGAAGAGCGTAAGTGCGCAAAAGAAAGAGAAAGAATAGGTCCCTATATTACGAATAAAAAAGGCGGGTTAATACCCGTCTTTTTTATTTTCCGGACCTTAAGCCATACCCTGAAAAAACCGCATTCTCGGTAGTGGGTAGAGGATATTTTAATGAGGATATTTTAATGTTGACAAATAAATCATAAGACTATATACTTAATATATGCATCATCCCTCGGAGTGAAAGTCTCCGAGTATTAAAATCCCTCATCCTTACTAATAAGGGTGAGTATTACAGTCCCGGGGAACCAGTCAGGTTCCCCGTTTTCATTCTGAAGTAATCTTTATTCTTACAAAGAGAATGAGGAAAATGAAAGTAAAAATATTTATTGATTTTTGGAATCTACAACTAAATTGGAATGAATATCACGAAAAATTAGGCGTTAAATCGCGTGTTAATATCCCTTGGGAAAAAACACTTGCACAAGTATTGGTGGGCAAAGTTGGCAAAGATGCTGAGTATGCTGGAACCCATGTATATGCTTCCATTAATCCTAAAAGTGAAAAAGATAGTTAAATTCTTTTTTCCAAATAATGGATTTATTCCAGGGATATAGAGTAATAATAAAAGAGAGAAAACCAGCAAAACCTGTTAAATGCAACTATGAGGGGTGTCGAAAAATAATTTCTCATTGTCCTCATTGCACAAAAGATTTAATAAGAACAGTCGAAAAAGGCGTTGATACATCTATCGCAATAGAGCTATTTCACTATGCTTTAGATAATGTATACGATACTGCCATTTTGGTTTCTGGAGATGCTGATTTTGTACCGGCTATTGAGTATATCCAGCGTCGTGGAAATCGTATTATACATGCAGGTTTTAAAAACAAATCTTTTGAAGTAAAAAAAGCATGCTGGTCTCATATTGATTTTGAAGATATTATGTCTGAATTATTAGAACCCTCTGCATAAAAGTCCGTCC
>JACRCB010000113.1 GCA_016219165.1 Deltaproteobacteria bacterium
ACTCCCTTCATTGAGCTATACCGAAAGTGGAGTTGGGTCGATACTGACTAAAAGGTTCGGAAGCGACATCCTTTATTATGCCGCGGCCCCGACGAGCGGCGCCTGGGTAACCGGTCAAAGGGTTTACAATAAAACCCCGACGGTGGGTCAGCCCAAGAGTTGGGTCTGCACGGCATCGGGGGGATCCGGGACATGGGTGAATGAAGGTAACTTATGAGCCTCCAGTTTGTTGACAAGATAGACACGGGAATAATAACGAACGCTCCGACTCCTAAAGTACGGTGGTCTACGGGGCGGAACGTGAGCTTTAAACCTGGAGCGGTATACAAAACTCCGGGGAAGACCCTGCTTGCCACGGTCCCCAGTGCTCTACCGATAAGAGAGATATTTACTTTTAAGGGCCATGACGGGATTTTCAGGTCAATAGTCTGCTGTGATACGAAGGTCTTTTCCTACACGAATAATTTTACCGTTTATACCGACATCACACCGACCCCACCCCCCTCTTCCGGTGCGAATGACGTTTGGCAGTTCACTCTTATAGGCGGTATGCCAGTCCTCTCCAATGGCGTGAATCTCATGTGGAAGTGGCCGAATTACGCCAACCCCCTCACGAAGTTGATGGGGCCGCCGACCCTTGCGAACGGTGCTTTTTACGCTGACGGGACTTCCCTTGCCGATGGCTATCAGCCCTATGTCTGTAAGGCCGTGACAACCGCTTTCAACAGGCTTATGGTTGGAAACGTCATGGAGGACGGTGGCGCCTATCCAGGACGAGTCAGGTGGTCGGACATATTTAAACCTGAGAATTGGGCTAAAGACCTGCGTGGACGCTCGGGCGGGAAAGACCTTATGCCTCCATTTTCAGCCCTCGATGCGGTCGATAAGGTTCAGGCCTTCGGCTCGGCGGGAGGCAATACCCTTATCTATGCTGAACGGAACGTGTGGGTCGCGGAGAACGTGGAGCACCCGGAGATTTACAGGTTTTCCATCCTCATGGCCGGCAAGGGTCTTATAGCTTCCCGGGCACAGGTGAAGGCTAACGACGTGAACCTCTTTATGGGACAGGACGACTTTTACCCTGTTTCTCAGGACGGAGAAGGGATCGGGTTCCCTATCAGAAACTCGGTATTTGCCAACCTGAATAAATCCACGATAAAGACAGCCTTTGCTTTCTATAAGCCCTCGACAAAAGAGGTCTTTTTTTGCTACCCCACGGGGACAAAGACCGCGCCCGACACCGCGCTCGTCTATCAGAGAGAGACGAAGGCGTGGTCCTTTTGTGACTGTAATTACCTCTGTCATTCCTTCGCCTTCGACGAGTCTGGTTATACGTGGGATACCCTCCCATATGGTTCCTGGGACGCCATATCTGATAGCATGTGGGACGACATGGGGAAGACCGGCGTGATTCCCTACGAGGTCGTAGGGAACGCCTCGGGGCAGATATTGAAGTTTGACAGCGGCAACAACGACAACGGAATGGCTATCACCGGATACATAGAGACGGGCGACCTGACGATGGGAGACCCCCTCACAAACAAATTTTTGAACTCGGTGTGGCCTTCCGCGAAGCCCCAGGGGAGCAATAATGCTCTTATGGTTCAGGTGGGGTCGAGGCAAAACCTGAGTCAGGACATCGTATGGAGCAACCCGCAGGCCTTCGACATAGGAATAAGCGAAAAGGTGAGTTTCAGGAAGCAGGGTAAATATATACGCATAAGATTCTACACCGACCAGCTTGATACGCCCTGGATACTCGACGGGTATGGATACGACGCGACAAAGGGCGGAACCCGTTGAGAAACCCCTTTTAAACCGGTTATCTTAAGAGTATAATCGGAGAAAGTCAGACCAAGAGCGCCTCTTAAAGGCCGCTCCGGTTGAAAAAACCGGAGCGGCCTTCTTTTATTTCAACCCAAGGAGAAGATATGGAATCCACAATTAAACCAGTCGCCGCCTCATTACTCCCACAGGAAGCTCTTCCCGCACCCAAGAAGGAAAATCAACTTGTCATGGAAATCATCCCGTGCTTAAGCCCGCTCTTGAGCATGGCATGGCCTACGATAAAGCCCCTCGTAGAAGAACTTGCCGAAAAGAGCATGGGCGAGTTTACCGTCTTCGATGTCTACAAGGAAATCTATTTCGGGTCCGTGACCCTCTATATGGGGTCTGTGGTCGAAGACAAGGAAGCCTACGAATCAGGAGAGCCTACAAAAAAGACCTTCGCGGGGTACGCCCTTGTCAGGCTTGAGAAGAACTCGGCCCATATCTGGCAGATTTATATAATGCCGGAATACAGGATGACCAACCTCTTTGAGGTGGGTTGTGAATGGGTCGAGCAGGAAGTACGAAAGAC
>JACRCB010000114.1 GCA_016219165.1 Deltaproteobacteria bacterium
ATGTTTCGGCGTGAGGACACGCCGAAACA
Organism: Deltaproteobacteria bacterium; assembly: GCA_016219165.1. GTDB lineage: Bacteria > Desulfobacterota > GWC2-55-46 > GWC2-55-46 > DRQE01 > JACRCB01. Next base: position 30 of record JACRCB010000114.1, read on the forward strand.
TCAAGTGGTGCTGGGTCGCAATGACAAAGATTCACACCACCATCATGCAGTCGCCGTAACTGTAGAACCTGTACCTTAAAGCCACGGCCTCCCTGTATGCCCTCATTACATTTTCCTTCCCCGCGAACGCGCAGACGAGCATAAGGAGGGTCGAACGCGGCAGGTGAAAATTCGTAACGAGGGCATCCACCACCCTAAAGGAAAACCCCGGGTAGATGGTGAGGGAGGTTTTGCCGCTAAGAACCGGGTTGTCGAAACCTCCCATGAATGCGCTCTCGATTGCCCTTGTAACAGTCGAGCCTATTGCCACAACCCTTCTTTTCTCCCGCTTCGCCCGGACTATCGAACCCGCGGCTTCCGGCTCGATTCTGAAAGATTCTCCCGGAACCGCGTGCCTTGAAATATCCCCCTCCCTTACGGGCATGAATGTCGCCGGCCCCGTGTGGAGCGTGAGATAATGGACCTCCACCCCCATGCCTCTAATTTCCTCGATTATCTTTTCCGTAAAGTGAAGCCCGGCCGTAGGCGCGGCCACCGCACCGTCGTTTTTAGCGAATACGGTCTGGTAGCGGGTTCTATCGGATTCATCCGCCGCCCGCCTTATATAGGGGGGGAGCGGGACGGCGCCGAGTCCTGCCATCCTCCCCCTCACATCCCTTCCTGAAAAAACAAACACCCATAAACCGTCAGGGTCTTTTCCGATGTAATCGGCTGCAATCCCCCCTCCCCCCCGGTCCCCGAACTCCACCCTCGCCCCTTTTCTTATCCCCTTCGCCGGGCTCACCATGCACCGCCACTCTTCTGATTCCTTCCCCTCCTTAACCCTCTCGACCAGAAAGATTTCGACCCGGCCGCCGGTAGTCTTTTTCCCGGTAAGCCTTGCGGGAATGACCCTCGTATCGTTAAAGAGGATAACGTCGCCTTTCCTTAGATATCTTTTTATATCACGGAAAGCAAGATGCTCCGTTGCCCCGCCATTTCTATAGAGGACCAGAAGCCTCGAAGCATCCCTCTCACTAAGGGGGTACTGGGCTATGAGTTCTCCGGGCAGGCAGTAATCAAAGTCCTCGGGTTTCATCATGGGTAACCTCTGAAAAATTATCTTGAGAGAACCCGACACAACCTTTGGATGGGTTCCCCGTAAAAAGGTTCTCGACCCATGCTCCGCATGGGTGCCCCGCTCTCTCCAAAAATTTTCAGTTCTGGTGGGCACAGCCCACCCTAAAAGTCTTTGGAGGGAGTCTGGGAAAACTTTCCGACCCACCCTTCGGGTGGGTGCCCGAAGGTTCCCCCGAAAATACAATTTTCCAGAATTTCCTTAGATATAAGGGATGGGCTGGCCTTTAATATCCTCCGCCCGCGATGACGGCAATCAGACCTCTCCATAGTCCGGCTAATACACCCTCCGGAGTTCCGTCCCGGGATAGTAGTGCCTCAATATCTCCTTGTAACCGTAGCCGTCCTCGGCCATGCCCTTTGCGCCCCACTGAGACAACCCCACCCCGTGCCCGGAACCCCTTCCGCTGAATACAAATTCATCCCCCCTCTTTTCAACCTCAAACAGGGTGCTCCTCAGCGCCGAGTAGCCGAGTGCCTTCCTGAACTCTACCCCGGTGAGCGTTAAGGCATTACCCCCACTACCCTTTATAACGAGTTTTTTTACCCTCCCCGTCTTTGTCCTTTCCGTAACCTTCAAGGCCTCTATTCTATCCACCTCGTAGCCGGCCTTCTTGAAAATCCCGCCCAGCGAAGAAGAGGAAAGCGACAATTCCCAGAGGTAACCCGCGGAAGTCCTGTCATAGGCGCTTTTCACACCCCGCAGATAAGGGTAATCAGCACCCCATACTTCCTTGCAATCCTCGGTAACCCCGCCTCCGTTTGAATGATATACGGTAAGGGCCGGCATGCCGTCATAGGTAAGCACCTCCCCTTCGGTCTCTTTTACCGCATGCAGGGAAGCCTCGTCCTCTCCCCCGGCGCCCGTGTAGACCTGGTCCATAAGGGTGGAGGTAAGGTCGAACAACGGATTGGCCCTCGCATCCCTTTGATGGACCGCGTATGTCCTCGCTATGACGGCCTGCGCCTTTACCGCCTCTGCCGGCCACATGGAGGATATCTCGCTGTTTATTATTCCCGCGATGTAGGGCTCAAGCGGGACTTCGTTTATAACCATAAGCCCAATACTGCCTTCCCTCTCATCCTCCCTGACCTCTATAATCCCCCGGTAGGGCCTTTCTTCCACGTATATGAATTCGTCTTCAGGCGTATACCTCAAAGGCAGCGTTGTTTCCTTTGCGTTAAGCGTTACCCTCCCATCCCCTCCGTACTCAAACCTCATCTCGGAAGAGGCGGACGAACCTTTTATAAGGAGGTCCGTTTTGCCTTTTAGGATAAGCACCCTCATATCCGGAGACTCTTTCCCTCCGGCAATGATACCCCCGCTGGCACAGCCGCCAAAGAGGACTATGAAAAATAAGACGGCGAGGCTTAAGCGTCGGCCCTTCTTTCTCATTGTTTTACCATTGACAAGGGGAACGGCCTTTTAGAAAAAGGTCCCGGCGTAGAGCAGCAGAAGTCCGCAGAATGCCGAAAGGACCCCCATTATCCTTAGATTTCTTGCCGGTATCTCCTGCAAGATGAGCGCCCACTCCTTTACCCTGCCGGGGAAGGCAAGATAGGGGATTCCTTCGAGCATCAAAACCGCGCCTAAAACGCTCAATATGAAAGGCATCTTTTTAACCCGGATTGCGCGCGAGTCCCAAGCCGCTGTAAACGAGGATACTTTAAGGCCAAGGCGTTCGCCTTAAAGTTTGCGAAAGGCCGGGGTTATCCCGGCGGCAGGTAAAGCGGTAACACCTTTTATAATAAGTCTTCCATAACATCAACATCCGCGGTTTATTCCTGCATGGAAAGATATACGGCGAGCGCCCTCATCTCCTTATCCTCCAATATCCCTTTGTAAACCGGCATGCCTTTGGGCCGGAAAGACTCCGGGTCTTTCAGATACATGTATATCCAGTCCCGGTCGAGCCTACGGCCGGCCCCGACGAGGCTCGGCCCGCTCAGGCCGCCGACGACGGAACCGTCTTTTTTTATCCTGTGACATCCGTAACAGCCGCCCTTTTTTTCGAATACAATCCCGCCGCTTCGAGCCTCGCCCCTGCCTGCCTTTATAATCCCGGCCTTCGACTTTTTCGCCTTAAGCGCCATGAGATACGCCGAAACCTCTTTTGCCTCCCCTTCGGAAAGGCGCGGGTGGTTATCAGGGTTCTCCACGGTAATCGACCCGTAAGACATCGGCCTCAGGGGGAGAGGGTTTGCAAGCCACCTGTCCAAAAAACCGGCCCTGAATTTACTTCCCGCATACCAAAGCGGCGGGCCGGATTTCTCATCCGCCGCCTTTGCGGGTGTGGCTACCCCGTGGCAGGCAAAGCATTTTCTGCCTTCAAAAATCCCTTTCCCGCTCATTGCGCCTTGGACTGCGGACACGGCGGGGAAGGCCAAAAAGAGGACCAATACTACGCCCTTGAAACTCCATGAAAACTCCTTAAGCGAAAGACCCCTCGCCCGTAACATCCGTCTCATACCACCTCGTATTCCTCCTGATGGAAGGTATCAACCGATTTTACGGCAATCCTTTTTCTGAAGCGTTTTACGAGTTCATCGAGGACGTTCCCGTCTTCCTTGATGCGCTTTGCTATTCCCGGGTTTACGTAAATAACGGTCTTTCCCCTTCTAAGCGGCAGTTCCTTCACAAGGTCCCTGTATATTTCCATAATCACGGTGTCTTTTCCCTTGATAAGGCCGTTCCCGTCGCAATAAGGGCACGCATCGAGGAGCGACTGGGTGATACTCTCCCTCGTCCTTTTCCGCGTCATCTCCACTATCCCGAGTTCCGACACCTTGAGGATGTTTGTCCTTGCCTTGTCGGCCCTCAACGCCTCCTTGAGCGTCTTATAGACCTTTTCCCTGTTTGTATCTTTCGCCATGTCTATGAAATCAATGACTATTATCCCGCCTATGTTCCTCAGTTTCAACTGGTGACAAACCTCCTCTACCGCCTCGAGGTTCGTCTTCAATATAGTCGCCTCGGAGTCCTTCCTGCCGACGTACTTGCCGGTATTGACGTCTATCGCGGTCAACGCCTCCATCTGGTCTATTACGATATGCCCCCCGGAGGGCAGCCACACCTTCCTTGTAAGCGCCTTCGCAAGTTCGACCTCTATGCCCCTCTTGTCGAAAAGCGTGTCTTTGCCCTCGTGGAGTTCTATCTTTTCCCTGGGTTCCGGCATGAACTCGGAGACAAACCCCATCGTCCTCTCGAATTCCTCTTTCGAATCTATGATGAATTTCCGGACGTCCTCGCCGAGCATATCCCTTACGGACCGGAGCGTTAAGTCGAGTTCCTCGTAGAGAAGGGCCGGGGCCTTTGCCTCGGACATCCTCTTTGAGACCGTCTGCCATAGTTTCGTCAGGAATTCCATGTCGGCCATTATCTCGCGGCTGTCCCTTCCCTCGCAAACGGTCCTTATTATGAAGCCGTATCCCGGGGGTTTGAGCCGCGAAACTATCTGCCTCAGCCTTCTCCTCTCCCTCTCATCGAATATCCTCCGGGAGATTCCGACCTTTGCGTGCGTGGGCATGAAAACGAGATAACGCCCCGGAAGCGCCACATAGGAGGTAAGCCTCGCCCCTTTCGTCCCCATGGGTTCCCTTTCCGCCTGCACAAGTATCTCCTGCCCCTCCTGAAGAAGGTCCTGTATGCGCAATGCCGCGGGCTTTTCTTCCTTATCCTCCTCAAGAAACTCCACGTTCTCGAGCACGTCGCTTGCATGGAGAAAGGCCGTCCTTTCGAGCCCTATCTCGACGAATGCGGCCTGCATCCCCGGAAGCACCCTCACCACCTTGCCCTTGTAGATGTTCCCGCTTATGCCCCTGTCCCTTTTCCTCTCCACATAAAACTCCGTAAGGACATCGTCCTCTGTAACGGCGAGTCTGGTCTCGAAGGGATTTGAGTCGAGCAGTATCTCTTTTTTAGGATTACCCATAGTCGGTATCGAGGCGGACTCGACCGCGCCGCGAGGCGTCGACGCAGGCGCGCCGGGCTTCGCGCGGATACGCTTATCCGGCAGGGAACCCCGCCACGGGCGCTCTCTTTTCTCAGGATTCAAGAACGGTCTTCACTTTCAGGATTGGAATAAGGGAGGCATCGCTGCTTGAGAGGCCCAACAGGCGGGAGACGACCTCAACGGGCTTCACACCGGCACCACCGCCTTTTGCAAGCGAAATTTCAAGTGCCAGGTCGTCTCTGAGGCTGAATTCATCCAAAAGGGGCTTCAAATACTCGACCTTCCTTTTTTCC
>JACRCB010000116.1 GCA_016219165.1 Deltaproteobacteria bacterium
AGTGGGGGAGGAGACAAAGGACGGGATTGAGATTATAGGGATAGGCAACCACCCGTCCAAGGGCTTGAGGAAGGGGGTGGTTGTGAACATCGAAACCACCGTTGAATCGATAAAGAAGGCGGTTAGTGAGGCGGAACTCATGGCGGGGTGCGAAATCCACAGGGTCTATGCGGGCATCTCCGGGGGGCATATAAGGGCGTTTAACAGCCACGGGGTCATTGCGGTAAAGGACGGCGAGATTACCCAGAGCGACATCGACAGGGTTATAGAGGCCGCCCAGGCCGTGGCTATCCCGCCCGACAGGGAGGTAATACACGTAATACCGCAGGAGTACATAATAGACGACCAGGGCGGCATCCAGGAGCCCATCGGGATGAACGGCATAAGGCTCGAGGTAAAGGTCCACATCGTAACCGCCGCGGTAACGTCCGCCCAGAATATAGTAAAGTGCGCCAACAAGGCCGGGCTCGATGTCGCGGACATAGCGCTCCAGCAGGTTGCAAGCTCCGAGGCGGTATTGAATCAGGACGAAAGGGACCTTGGGGTGGTCATGGTGGATATGGGGGGGGGGACGACGGATATAGCGATATTCCAGGGCGGGACTATAAAATACACGACCGTGATATCGCTCGGGGGAAACCAGATTACAAACGATATAGCGGTGGGACTCAGAACTCCGGCGTCCGAGGCGGAGGAGATAAAGAAAAAATCCGGCTGCGCCATGGCGTCTATGGTGGGGGAGGGGGAGACGGTGGAGGTAAGGAGCGTTGGGGGGCATAAGCCCAAGACGGTCTCGCGGCGTATCCTCGGCGATATAATAGAGCCGAGGGTCGAGGAGGTCTTCGAACTCGTAAAGAGGGAGGTTTTTAAGTCCGGCTACGAAGGGCTCATCCCGTCGGGCATTGTGCTTACAGGCGGGTCCGCCTCGATGGAGGGCATGACGGAACTCGCGGAACAGGTCTTTGACCTTCCGGTGAGAAGGGGTATGCCCTCGAACATCGCCGGGCTTGTGGACGTCGTCAGAGACCCCATGTATTCGACCGGGGTGGGCCTTCTTAAATACGGGGCAAAGCACTCATCCGGAACGCGGTTCGGCAGGGGGAGCGGCAACGTCTTCAATAAACTCGTTCACAGGATGAAAGGGTGGATAAAGGAGTTTTTTTAGCCGCGGGAGGGGGTGGGGGGAAGTTTTAGTGAGATTTCAGAGAGAGGGGTTTAAGGAGACGGGTTTACTTAAAAATTAAAAAAAGGAGGCAAAGAGATGGTCTTTGACATGGCCGACGGTTTTAACAAGGGCGCCAAGATAAAGGTTATAGGTGTGGGCGGGTGCGGCGGCAACGCGGTGGACACGATGATAACATCGAAGCTCGAGGGCGTGGATTTCATAGTCGCCAATACCGACAGCCAGGCCCTGCAGATGTCGCTTGCGGACGTAAAGATACAACTCGGCGCAAACCTTACCAGGGGGCTCGGCGCCGGGGCGAACCCCGAGGTCGGGAAGAATGCCGCACTGGAGAGTAAAGAACGGATTATGGAGGCATGCAGCGGGGCGGACATGGTCTTTATAGCCGCCGGACTGGGCGGCGGCACCGGCACGGGAGGGGCGCCGGTTGTAGCGGAGGCCGCAAAGGAATGCGGGGCCCTCGTTGTCGCGGTTGTCACAAAACCGTTCTCATTCGAGGGCGGAAGGAAGACGAGGGTCGCGGAAGAAGGGCTGGCGAGATTAAAAAAGGTCGTGGATACGGTCATAACCATACCGAACCAGAGGCTCCTTTCCGTATCAAACAAGAACACGTCTCTCACCGACGCCTTCAAAAAGGCCGATGAGGTGCTCTACCAGGCGGTAAAGGGCATATCCGACGTAATCACCGTGCCCGGGCTTGTTAACGTTGATTTCGCCGACGTGAGGACCATCATGAGCGAGATGGGCCAGGCCCTTATGGGAAGCGGAACCGCAAGGGGAGAGAACAGAGGGGTGGAGGCCGCAAAGCTTGCCATCTCAAGCCCGCTCCTTGAGGATATCTCCATCAAAGGGGCAAGGGGGGTGTTGATTAACGTTACCGGCTCTTCCGACCTGACGCTCCATGACATGACCGAGGCCTCAAGTCGCGTGCACGAAGAGGCGCACCCGGACGCAAACATCATCATAGGCGCGGTCATAGACGAGACCATGGGCGAAGAGGTGAGGGTTACGGTCATTGCCACGGGGTTCGGGGAGGTGGAACAGAGGATGCACAGGGGCGGCATAGCATCCGCGCTTATCGTTGAAAACCTCGATGTCCCGACGGTCATAAGGAGGGAAAAGGAGAAAGCCCTCGAGTTGGATAAAAACGATTTAAAGAGGACCGGAGAGCTCGGGGGGTTCTATACGCACGACGAGGACGTCTACGACACCCCGACGTTTTTAAGGAAACAGGCGGACTAACCCAGATGGGATTCCTGACATAAAATCGCCCGCGTCTTGACGCAGGCAGTCTCTAAGAAACCAGAAGGCGGGAGGCCCGGCGTTTTTTAATGGCACTGGTTATTACTTCTCCTCCTCTACCTCGTGTGGACCCATGCCAGAACCATCGAGGTGGTGTTTGCTGGAAGGAATCAGAACTCGTTTTGAACAAAACCTGTGGATTTTGCGGAATGAATCCCGCCTCGCGGCTGGCAGTAAACTCGCAAAGCGGTAGGAGCAAACCGATGCAACTTGCCGCAACCACGATAAAAAAGGTATTTATCACACTAAGACCACGAGAGGAGTGGTCTTTCCGCGATGCTGGACGGTCGAAAACTACCGCTTTTACCCAT
>JACRCB010000117.1 GCA_016219165.1 Deltaproteobacteria bacterium
TCGGTGTGTCCCCACACCGAAACATTTGCAAGTTGTCATTGCGAGCCTCTTTCTCTGTCTTTGCGAGCCCTGAAACAATGCTGAAACAAGTTCAGCACAAGGTTCAGGGCAGGCTCCGCGAAGCAACCCCCCGCCACCTTTCCGTCATTGCGAGGAGCGGTTGCGAGGCGAAGCCGAAGCAAACTATGGGATTCCTCGCTCCGCTCGGAACAGGCTCCGCAATCCCCCCGCAATAAGGGATGAGATTGCTTCGGTCGTTTCACTCCCTCGCAACGACAAAAAAAGTGTCATTGCGAGCCTCTTTCGCCGTCTTTGCGAGCGAAGCGAAGCAATCTCGTTTCTACGAAAATATACGAAAATAGGGTCAGCGCCTATTTGTTTTTTAGATATTTCGGTGTGCTCGCCTCTCGGCGACGCCGATGGAAGCCGAGGGTCCTCACACCGAAATATTATCATAGCCTCCCTTTCGGGAGGACTCCGAGAACCACCCCGGCTTTCGCGGGGACTTGAAGGACATGCTCAGAGGTTTCTTGTTGTAATTTGAAAGGAAAAATGTTAATTTTATGAATTCTTAATCTTTTCAAAGCGTCTTTTTTAAAGCCGGCGGCCATGTCTTATTCTATAGAACATACCCCCCCGCATGAGGGTAAAAGGAGGCTCCCGGCTTACTTAAGGAAGCCGCAGGGGAATCCCGAGGTCCTTCACCGGATGAAAAAGATTCTGAGGGAGAGGGGCCTCCACACCGTATGCGAATCCGCGCGGTGTCCCAACATAGGGGAGTGTTTCTCCAAGCCCACGGCCACGTTCATGCTACTCGGGGAGGTATGCACGAGAAGCTGCGGCTTCTGCGGCGTTGAAAAAAAGCAAGGCAGGATTGAAAAACCCTCTCCGGATGAGCCATCGGCCATCGCCCTCGCGGTAAAGGAACTGGGCCTGAAGCACGTGGTCGTAACCTCGGTTACGAGGGATGATTTAAGATACGGCGGGGCGGATGAGTTCGCGGCAGTCGTAAGGGCGGTAAGGGAGAGTCTCCCGGATGTTTTTATCGAGGTGCTTACGCCGGATTTCAGGGGTGACGAATCAGCCTTGAATATCGTGCTCGAAAGCGCCCCTGACATATTCAACCACAATATCGAGACGGTCGAGCGGCTCTACCCCGCTGTCCGGCCGGAGGCTCTCTATTCGACCTCTCTCGAGGTTCTTTCAAAGGCGAAAAAGAGCGGCGTCCTTACGAAATCCGGCCTGATGCTGGGCTTGGGAGAGGGGAAAGAGGAGGTAAAGAAGGTCTTAAAAGACCTCCACGGCGCGTGCGTTGATTGCGTGACCATAGGGCAGTATCTAAGGCCCACGCGGGCGAACCTTGAGGTAAAGGGATACGTAACGCCGGAGGGGTTTGAAGAATACGGGGAATACGCGAAGGATATGGGGATAAAATACGTCTATTCCGGGCCTTTTGTGAGGAGTTCGTATAACGCGGAGGAGGTTTTTAAAATTCCGTCCCTATGAATTTTGTTTCAGATGTTTCGGTGAGTCCCCTCACCGAAACAACCGCGGAGTCCTCCCGAAAGGGGGGCTATGATAATATTTCGGTGTGAGCACGCCTCGCGGCGACGCGGGGACACACCGAAATATCTGCAAACCCCCGCTTTCGCGGGGATTCCATGAAAGACTTCGCAGGGCTGAAGCCCTGCCCTACTGTAAAGAGGTTCTCTCAAAAGGCTTTTTCGGCACCCATTCTGATTACGGAGCGCAGCGATGGAGGATTTTCACAGGATAAAACGTCTCCCGCCGTATGTATTCAACATAGTGGGAGACCTTAAGTTGGAGGCCCGGCGAAGGGGCGAGGATATAATAGACCTCGGCATGGGCAACCCGGACCAGCCGACCCCGCCGCATATCGTGGGAAAACTCGCCGAGGCCATCCATAATCCCAAAAATTACCGCTATTCGGCGTCAAAGGGCATATATAAACTGAGATGCGCCATCGCGGACTGGTACGGGCGGCGTTATAACGTGGATATAGACCCCGAAAAAGAGGCGGTTGCAACTATCGGCTCAAAGGAGGGGCTTGCACACCTCGCGCTCGCGATCATCGGCCCCGGGGATTGCGTATTGGTCCCGAACCCGACCTATCCCATACACGCATATTCGGTGATAATAGCGGGCGGGGATATAAGGAGCGTGCCGCTTCTTCCCGGCGTGGATTTTTTCGCGGAACTGCAGAGGGTGACAAAGGAGGTCTGGCCCAGGCCCAAACTCCTTATAATAAACTTCCCCCATAACCCCACAACCGAGGTCGTATCAAAGGATTTCTTCGTCAAGGTCGTGGATTTCGCAAAGGAGCACGATATGATGGTAATCCACGACCTTGCTTATGCGGACATCGTCTTTGACGGATACAGTGCCCCGAGTCTGCTCGAGGTTCCGGGGGCAAAGGACGTCGGGGTCGAGTTCTTCACCTTATCCAAGAGTTACAATATGCCGGGATGGAGGGTGGGTTTTGCCGCCGGGAACTCGAAGATGATAGGGGCGCTTACGAGAATCAAGAGTTACCTCGATTACGGCATGTTCCAGCCCATACAGATAGCGTCCATCATAGCGCTCAACGGCCCGCAGGAATGTGTCAAGGAAATCAGGGACATGTATCAGGCGCGCAGAGACGTCCTCGTGGAAAGTTTTGCAAAGGCGGGGTGGGAGATAGAAAAACCCAGGGCGACCATGTTTGTGTGGGCACGGATACCGGAGGCTATGCGGGGCATGGGCTCGCTTGAATTCTCAAAATTTCTTTTAAAAGAGGCGAGGGTTGCGGCCTCTCCCGGAATAGGCTTCGGAGAGTACGGAGACGAGTACGTAAGGCTGGCCCTCGTTGAGAACGAACAGCGCATAAGGCAGGCCGCAAAGGGCATAAAAAAGGCGTTCGAGACGAGGTTGCCGAAGGTATAGGGGATTCCCGCGGGGAAAAGAGCCATGGACAAAATAAAGGTGGGCCTTATAGGTTTTGGCACCGTGGGCACGGGGGTTGTGAGGGTGCTCAGGGAGAACTCCTCCGTCATAAAGGATAAACTCGGCTGCGAGGTGGTTCTGAAGCGTATTGCCGACAGGGACATAATCCGCAAGAGGGAGACAGATGTCCCGGGGGATATCCTTACGACCGACGTAGATTCGATAATAAACGACCCCGAGATAGCGATAGTCATAGAACTCATAGGCGGGCTCGAAGCGGCTGGAGATATAATAGTGAAGGCCCTTAAAAAAGGGAAACACGTCGTAACCGCAAACAAGGCCCTCCTTTCCACCCGCGGCAAGGAGCTCTTCAGCCTCGCGGGAAAAGAGGGGTGCGACGTTGGTTTTGAAGCCAGCGTTGGAGGGGGCATCCCCATAATAAAGGCCCTGAGGGAAGGGCTTGCGGCAAACCGGGTCGAGTCAATCTACGGGATAATAAACGGCACCGCGAATTATATACTCTCGAAGATGACGAACGAGGGCGGGAAGTTCGAGACGGTCTTGAAGGAGGCGCAGAAAAAGGGGTATGCTGAGGCGGACCCCACATACGACGTCGAGGGCATGGACACCGCTCACAAACTCGCGATACTCATAAACCTCGCATACGGCACGTATATATCCCTGGAGAGCATTTATACCGAGGGGATAACGAGGATTACCGAACTCGATGTCCGGTTCGCCCGTGAATTCGGCTACAGGATAAAACTCCTCGCGATAGCAAAGAGGGAGGGGCGGGGCACCCATCCGGAGGTTGTGTCGGGGGAGGGAAAATCGATAGAGGCGAGGGTCCACCCGACGATGATACCCCTTTCGCACCCCCTCTCCTCCGTGGAGGGCGTGTATAACGCCATACACATAAACGGCAACGCCTCCGGCCCCGTCATGTTCTACGGCAGGGGCGCGGGCATGATGCCCACGGCGAGCGCGGTAGTCGCCGATATAATAGACATATCGAGGAACATACTTAAGGGAAAAGGGCCGAGGACAACGCCGCTCGCATACACGGAAGAGTCTTTGAAGGACATAAAGGTAAAGAAGATAGACGACCTGGAAGTCCCTTACTACATAAGATTTTCCGCAAAAGACCTGCCCGGGGTGTTATCTAAGATTTCCGGGGTGCTCGGAAGCCACAACATAAGCATTTCCTCGGTGATACAGAAGGGCAGGCAGCGCGGCGGGACGGTGCCCCTTGTAATCATAACCCACAACTCGCTCGAGAGGGAATTTAGAAAATCTATCGAAGAGATAGAAACCCTAAGCGTGATAGCGGGGAAGACAATGTATATAAGGATAGAGGAGAATAGCGGTGGCGCTGACCAGTAAAGGGCTCTGGAGGGGAGTTGTGAGGGAGTATCTCAAATATCTCCCCCCTGTAAAGGATGAATGCATCGTTACCTTGAAAGAGGGGAATACCCCGCTTATAGAGGCAAGAAATTTAAGGGATGCAATCGGTGGGGTCAGGCTGTTTTTGAAATTCGAGGGGGTTAACCCTACCGGTTCTTTTAAGGACAGGGGGATGACACTCGCCGTATCAAAGGCGAAGGAAGAGGGCAGCGCCGCCATAATATGCGCATCCACGGGGAATACGTCGGCCTCGGCCTCGGCCTATGCCGCGAAAGGCGGCATGAAGGCGTACGTGCTTGTGCCGCATGGAGGGGTTGCGCTCGGGAAACTCTCACAGGCGATGATACACGGCGCCATTGTCGTGGAGGTGGAGGGGAGTTTTGACGATGCGCTGGGCATAGTTAAGGATATAACGAAGGATTATCCCGTAACGATGGTAAACTCCTTGAACCCCTTCAGGATAGAGGGGCAGAAGACCGCGGCCTTTGAGGTATGCGAACATCTGGGGGGCGCGCCGGAGTATCACTTCCTCCCCGTGGGCAATGCCGGCAACATCACCGCCTACTGGAGGGGGTACAGGGAGTATAAGGCAAAGGGGTTTATACCGGCGCTTCCGAAGATGATGGGTTTTCAGGCAGAGGGTGCGGCCCCCATTGTTCGGGGGGAGGTCGTCTTAAATCCCAAGACCGTCGCCTCCGCGATAAAGATAGGGAATCCGGCGAGCTGGAAGAGCGCGCTCGAGGCTCGGGACCAAAGCGGCGGGGTGATAGACATGGTCACCGATGAAGAGATACTCTTTGCCTACGGGCTTGTCGCCTCGCGCGAGGGTATATTCTGCGAGCCCGCATCCGCCGCCTCGGTTGCCGGGGTCATAAAGCTCAAGAATCAGGGCGTGGTGAAAGATACGGATACGGTTGTGGCGACACTTACCGGGCATGGACTTAAAGACCCTGATACCGCCATGGGCGTGTCAATAAAACCGGTAAGGGTAGAGCCTGACATAAAGAAGATAATAAAGGTCATGGGGTTTTGAACGGAATGCCCGCCTGCCTGTGCGTCGCACGCAGACAGGCGCAATCCCGCCCAGCACCACTTTTGACAGGATTTCTTTCAGAACATTCAAAGTCAACGTGTCAAAAGTGGTGCTGGGTGCCGGGAGGCTTAAATATGGGGTCTTTGACGAAAGAACACTGGGAAAAGGTTTACGAAACGAAATCATCGAATGAATTAAGCTGGTTTCAGTCCTATCCTAAGACATCGGTTGAACTCATATCAGGCCTTAATCTGCCTAAAACCGCGGCGATTATAGACGTCGGCGGCGGGGACGGCAGGCTTGTCGGCGCACTTCTAAAACAAGGGTTTGTAAACCTGCATGTATTGGATATTTCGGCGAGGGCCATAGAACGGGCGAAGGCTCGTCTGCGCGGAAAGGCAGACGGCGTAATCTGGATTGTCTCCGACATCACGGAATTTTCGACGGAGATTAGATTCGACCTTTGGCACGACAGGGCGGCTTTTCACTTTCTTGTGGATGAAACGCAGATAGGAAAATATATTGAAACCGCAAATAAAAATATCAGGGAAGGGGGATGCCTGATGATAGGGGCGTTCTCGGAAAAAGGGCCGAAAAGGTGCAGCGGGCTCGATGTCAGGCGGTATTCGGAAACCGCGATGGCGGAAAGATTGAAGGGCGGGTTTGAAAAGATAAGGTGCGTGGAGGAAGACCATACGACACCGTCCGGCGCCTGTCAGAACTTTTTATTTTGCGGTTTCATGAGAAGGGGGTTTAAGAACGGAACGTGAACGTTGTCCGTGAACGTGTCCGTGGAAAGGTTTTTTTACGGTCACGGGTCCCTGTCACGAA
>JACRCB010000120.1 GCA_016219165.1 Deltaproteobacteria bacterium
AAGATACGCCGAAACCCGGGTTTATCAAGATATAATCATAGGGAGGCAAGGCAACTCTTTCGATGGTCTCCCCCCTGCCCCTTACAAACGCCGGCCCATTGAGGATAAAAAAAGGCACGTCCGAGCCGCACTCGAGGCCGAGCCGCATAAGCATTCCTTCGCTCATGGCGCACCCGAGGATTTCGTTTAGACCCATCAACACGCCCGCCGCGTCCGAACTCCCTCCGCCGAGCCCCGAAGAGACCGGTATCTTCTTATCTATCTCGACGAGGACTTTTTTCTTGATGCCCGCCTTTTCCAAAAAAAGTTCGGCCGCCCGGTAGGCGATGTTTTCCCTGCCCTGCGGTAAAGAACCGTCGGTCGACCTCACTGTAATACCATCCCCTTGCCCGACCGTAAGAAAAATCTCGTCATAAAGGGCTACGGGCTGGACAAGGGAGAATATATCATGATAGCCGTCTTCCCTTTTCCCGGCCACCCTGAGGAAAAGATTCACCTTGGCTGGCGAAAGTATCTTTAGAGACGCTGCGGCAGACATAATTCCGGCTTTAAGAGAGGAGAAAAAATACGTTAAGAAGGACGAGCAACCCCGCAAGGATTGCAAAGGCGTAATCATGGATATGACCGGTCTGGAAACGCCTCATGGAAGAGGCAAGCGATACCACGGAGCCGGCAACCCCGTTTACCGCGCCGTCCACCACATCCGAGTCAAACCGCGCATTCCTCGAGGTAAACACAGGGCCCCAGACCGAGGTCCTCCGCCCGAGGCCGTCCAGTATGCCGTCTATGACACCCTTGTCGAACCTGAAAGACAGGGCTGATACCCATGCGCCGAATCTTAAAAACACCTTATTGTACGCCTCGCTTACAATACTATCCACGCCGGCTACGACCTCTCCGGCAAAATTCATGAAAACCAGTGCGCCCTTTCTGTAAAACCAGTCGGTATCGATGCTTATGGTCTGTTCCGTGTGGAGTTTTTTCATATAGAGGTAGAAACCCAACCATGTGAAGAGCAGTATCTGGCCGGCCCACACAAGGTGTTCATGGGTATAGGGTTTGTAATCGACCGCATAGGGCAGCAACCGGTAAAGGAAATGGGGATAGACGCCTATCAATATGCAGAGGCAAGCGGCGAGCGCCATGCCCAGGAGCATGTTAAGCGGCGGTTCCTTTGCCTCTATCCCGCGGTCCTTGCCCATGAACGTGGCATAAGGAAGTTTCAATGTGGTTGAGAGGAATGTGCCTGCCGAAACGAGCGTCAATACGAGCCACACATACGGAAGGTGCTCCTCCCCAGCGGCCGAAATTATCATGGATTTGGTTACAAATCCGGCAAACAGCGGCACGCCGGATATGGAGAACCCCGCAATCATATAGTGTATGAAAGTAAGGGGCATGTGCCTGTATATGCCTCCCAGTTCGGTGGCCTTGCTCTTGCCGGTTACGTGGAGGACGCTTCCCATGCCCATAAAGAGAAGCCCCTTGTAAAGGATATTGGTGAAGGCATGGGCCGCGGCGCCGTTTATGGCCATCTCGGTTCCGATGCCGATTGCCGCCACCATGTAGCCGACCTGGCTTATTATGTGATAGGAAAGGAGCCTCCTTATATCGTTCTCTATAATCGTGTATATGATACCGTAGCATGCCATAATGACGCCGAGCCACAAAAGCACCTCCGCACCCGCAAAACCCCGGATGAGCGCGTATACGGCGCTCTTTGTTGTAAACGCGGCCATGAATACCGCGCCGCTCACGGTTGCCTCGGGGTATGCATCGGGCAGCCACGCCCCGAGAGGCGGCACAGCCGCATTGAGGATAAAGCCGATGAGGATGAGGCCCGCCGCAAGCCCCCCTACCTCCACATGATTGAAGGCAAGACTGTGGGTTTGGGAATACTGGAGGAATACGCCCGCCATCAGACATACCCCGCCGGATATATGGACGAGGATGTATCTCATCCCGGCGGCATACGCCTTCTTCGTCCTGCGGTATAAAACGAGAAGCATCGAAGAGAAGGCCATAAACTCCCAGAAGATAATGAGCGTAAGGAAGTCTCCGGCAAACGCAACCCCAAGGGCCGACCCCGCATACACAAAGGCCGCCGCATGGTGGCCGTCATCTTCGACATGCAGCCCGTAGACCATGGTTATAAACGTCGTAACCGAAAAGACATAGGCAAAGACGATGGAGAGCTTGTCTACCCTCCCCACCACCATATCCTGACCGAGGAAATGCCATGCCCAGTATGTGCCCTCATGCATGGTGAGAACACTTATGAATGCGAGGGCGGGAAGAAGAAGAAGGTACGCCTTCTTTATCCTCCCCGGCAAGAAGGGGATGAGGATGGAGCCCAGTATCAGGATTGCGCCGGGATGTATCCAGTTAGTCATAATAATCCTCTTTCTTCATTATCCCCAACTGGTGCCCCAAAAACTTGGCTACGACTATAATGGCCAAGGCCGAGACGAGTCCGTATACGGCGGAAAAACCCGGTATCTCGTCCCAGAAAAACTCACGGTGGTGCCTGGGCATCAGGATATCGACGATTATGAGGACGGCCATCAATGCGTAAGCGGCCTTTTTTAATATCCCGGTCTTTTTCGGGTCTTCGAATATGTGGTGGACCTTCACTGTAATATCCTCCCGATTATGTTTATGAAATATTCAGGGTATATGCCGATTACGATGGATATTATGGCGGTGACCGTGAGGGGGGCCACCACAAAGAACGGGGACTCGTTTATATGCTCGAAATCCTTGTCCCCCTCCCTCGGAGGTTTGAAATAAGCCCTGAAGACGATGGGCAGGAAATACGCCGCGTTCAGGACGGTAGAGGCAATCAGGACAAACAAAAGCCCCGGACTCTTTGCCTCGAGACTGCCTACCGCAAGATACCACTTGCTCGTGAACCCCGCGACCGCAGGCACCCCTATCATCGAGAGCGACCCTATGGTGAATGCGGCCATTGTCCACGGCATCTTCTTCGCTATTCCGTCGAGATGACTTATCTTTTTGCGGTGGGATGCGACATAGATGCTTCCGGCGCAGAAAAAAAGCGTTATCTTTGAGAATGCGTGGTTAGCGATATGCAGGACCCCGCCGACCAACCCGCTCGGCGTGAGCATCGCCACCCCGAGGATTATGTAAGAGAGCTGGCTTATGGTCGAGTATGCGAGCCTCGCCTTAAGGTCATCCTTTGTAAGCGCGATTACGGAGGCGGTGATTATGGTAAACGATACGAAGAACGCGGTGGGGATACCCAGGTTGAAGGCCCCGAGCGTGTGAATGCCGTATACGCTCACCATAATCCTTACAACCGAAAACACCCCCACCTTGACGACCGCAACCGCATGGAGAAGGGCGCTTACCGGCGCCGGCGCCACCATGGCCCCGGGCAGCCAGCTGTGGAAGGGCATCATCGCGGCCTTTGCAAACCCTATCATAAACAGTATGAAACTCAAGGTAACGAGTATGGAGGGCATGTCCGCGGTGAATATGCCGCCGGGTCTGAAATCCAGGGTGCCGGTTGTCATGTATGTTATGACTATCGCGGCAAGGAGGGCCGTCTTTGAAAGCCCCACGAGGTAAACGACGTATTTCTTGCCCCCCTCAAACGCCGCCCCGTCCTCATGGTGGGCGACGAGCGGGTATGTGGTAACACTCAAGACCTCGTAGAAGAAATACAATGTGAAAAGATTCGCCGCGAACGCCACCCCGATGGCCGAAGAGATTGCCATGGCAAAACACGCGAAATACCTCGTCTGGCTGTGCTCCTTGAGGCCCCTCATGTAGCCTATCGAATATGCGGTGGCGACAATCCAGAGGAAAGAGGCGGTGGTGGCGAAGACAAGCCCGAGCGCGTCCACCCTGAATTTAAAATCTATCCC
>JACRCB010000121.1 GCA_016219165.1 Deltaproteobacteria bacterium
AATCTTGCCCTGAACTCGTTTCAGGGTTGTTTCGGTGAGGGCACGCCTCGCGGCGACGCGGGGACTCACTGAAACATCTGAAGGGCTTAAGGCAGGGGGTGTGAGCCCGCCGTACGATACTATCCCGCCCTTAATCCCTTGACCGTATAATCCTTCTGTGTTAATTTTTAGAATCCGGTGACTATATGAGGTTTAATCTTCGCTTCCATCCATCTTTATGCGTCCATGCAACCCTTTGCGTCGCAATCCTTTTCGGGTGCACCCCTAACAATCCTTACCGCGCGGACGAAAAATACAAGAATATCTTTTACACTACATTCGACGAGCCCCCGAAGCACCTCGACCCCGCCCGTTCCTACAGTTCAAACGAATACGACGTCATAGGGCAGGTCCTCGAACCTCCGCTCGAGTATCACTACCTTAAACGGCCCTACACCCTTACGCCCCTTTCAAGCGAAGGCATGCCTGAAGTCGTTTATCTCGACGGCTCCGGCAAAAGGCTTGCCCATGATGCATCCCCTGAGCGGGTCTGGCGCGCCGTATACACAATCAGGATAAAAAAGGGCATAATGTTCCAGAACCATCCGGCATTTGCAAAGGACGCATCCGGGACGGCGCTTTACGGGAACCTGACCGAAAAAGATTTAACGGGGATAGAGGAGATAAGGGACTTTAAATATACCGGCTCACGGGAACTTATTGCCGACGACTTTATCTACCAGATACGGCGGCTTGCGGACCCGAGGCTTGAATGCCCGATACTGCCGGTACTCGAAAAATACATGCTCGGCTTCAAGGAATACGGCGAGGCCCTGAGAAAAAACATAGAGGCAAAACGGAGGGACGCCGGCGGGAGATGGACGGTAGACGGAACGGGAAGAGAGATAATGCCGGACTATAAAAAATATAATATCGCCGGGGTTGAGAAGGTTGACGCTTATACCTTCAGGGTCATACTAAAAAGGAAATATCCCCAGTTTATCTACTGGCTCGCAATGCCGTTTTTCTCCGCGGTGCCGGAGGAGGCGGCCCTATTCTACAGCCAGAGGGTTCTGGAAGAGAAAAACATAACCATCGACAGATTCCCCGTGGGCACCGGGCCCTTCAGTCTCGATTCCTACAGGCCCGAAAAGGAGATAGCGCTCGTAAGGAACGAGAACTTCCACCGCGAGGCATATCCCGAAGAAGGGGAACCCGGAGATAAGGAAAACGGGCTCCTCCTCGACAGAGGAAAAACGCTCCCTTTCCTCGAAAGGATAGTCTTCACGCTCGAAAAGGAGGCGATACCCCGCTGGAACAAGTTCCTGCAGGGTTATTACGACCTTTCCGGCATCACATCCGACAGTTTCGACCAGGCGATAACGCTCTCCGGGGGCGGAATGGCAACCCTCACCGATTTCATGAAGGAGAAGGGGATAACGCTTATAACCTCGGTGCGGCCCGCGACATATTATATGGGCTTTAACATGCTCGACGACGTTGTCGGCGGCTACGCCGAGGAGAAAAAGAAACTCCGCCAGGCGATATCCATAGCCCTCGATTACGAAGAATATATAGAGATATTCAATAACGGCAGGGGTATCGCGGCAATGGGGCCCCTGCCGCCCGGCATATTCGGGCACCTCGGAGGGAGGGAGGGGATAAACCCCTATGTCTACGACTGGGACCAAGGGAGGAAGAAGCCCGTAAGAAAATCCATCGAGGCCGCAAAAAGGCTTCTATCCGAGGCGGGATACCCCGGGGGCAGGGACAGATTCGGCAAGCCGCTCGTTATCACCTTCGACAACCCATGGACCGGGGCCGATAGCGTGCAGATGATAAACTGGTATATGAAGAAACTCAAACTGCTCGGCATACAGCTCGAAAACAGGACTACCGACTACAACAGGTTCCAGGAAAAGATGCTTAAGGGGAACTTCCAGTTTTTTGCATGGGGATGGAATGCGGACTACCCCGACCCCGAGAACTTCTTTTTCCTTCTCGTGGGCGCTAACGGCAAGGTGAAATACCGGGGGGAGAACGCCGCAAACTACGAAAACCACGAGTTCGACCGGCTCTTCAGGCTCATGGAAAACATGGACAACGGCCCGGAAAGGCTCGGCATAATAAAAAATATGACGCGCACACTCGGGGAGGATTCCCCGTGGGTATGGGGTTTCCACCCGGTATCTTTCACTCTCGCGCACCAGTGGATACATAACCTCAAGGCCAACTCCATGGCCAATAACACGATGAAATACGTAAAGACCAGCCCTGAAAACAGGGCGGCGAAGAGGGATGAATGGAACAGACCCGTCGTCTGGCCCATTGCTGCCTTCGCGGCCCTCGCTCTAATAGCCTCCTTGCCGGCCCTGGCAGCGGCAAAGAGGAGGCTCGGCCAAAAGGGGAGATAATACAGCCATGCTCAATTACGTCATACGCCGCATAATCTACGCCATACCGATAATAATCGGGGTGAACCTCCTTACGGCCATCCTCTTTTTCTACGTAAATACCCCGGATGACATGGCGAGAAAAATCCTCGGGGAGAAAAACGTAACCCCCCAGGTCATAGAGGGCTGGAAGAGGGAACACGGCTACGACCTCCCGTTATTCGTAAATGAGAGCGAAAAGGGGGCCGGCAAGGTCCTCCGGACGATATTCTTTCAAAAATCCCTTCCCCTTTTATGGCTGAATTTCGGAAGGTCGGACAGGAACAATATAGACATCAGAAGGGAGATTAGAGGGCGGATGTGGGCGTCCTTCGCCGTGGCCCTTCCCACGTTCATCATAGGGATACTCGTTGATATCACCTTTGCGATGATTATTGCGTACATGAGGGGGACGTCCCTTGACCTTTCAGGGGTAGTTGCCTGCGTTATCCTGATGTCGGTCTCCACCCTTTTCTACATAATAGGGGGGCAATACCTTTTCGGGAAGATGTTGAGGCTCTTCCCCATCTCGGGTTATTCAACGGGCATACACGCGGTAAAATTCGTAATACTCCCCGTGGTGATAGGGGTGATAAGCGGCGCGGGCGGCGGCATAAGGTTCTACAGGACCGTCTTCCTCGAGGAACTCGGAAAGGACTACATAAGGACAGCGCGGGCAAAGGGGCTCTCCGAAGGCACGGTGCTTTTCAAACACGCGCTCAAGAACGCGATGATACCGGTTCTCACGAATGTCGTCGTAAGCATACCCTTCCTTTTCTACGGAAGCCTCCTGATGGAGAGTTTCTTCTCCATCCCGGGGCTCGGCAGTTTCACGATAGACGCAATCAATGCGCAGGATTTTGCGATAGTGCGGGCGATGGTCTATCTGGGCTCTATCCTCTACATAATAGGACTCGTGCTTACCGATATAAGCTATACCCTCGTAGACCCGAGGGTAAGGCTTGGGTGAGGCGGAAACCAACCCGTAATCTAAAACTATGCCCGTAATACTGGCAACCGACCTCATAATGTATTTCCTTTTTCTCATGGCCGCCTCATTCACCGTCTTTGCGGCCAGGGGGGGAGGAGTCTGCGCGCAGGTATGGCGGCACATAAGGAAAGACAGGCTCGCCATGGTTTCGATGTTTATACTCCTTCTATACGGCGGGGTCGCCCTTATGGACAGTATCCGCTGGAGGGACCCCATAACCGCGCAGGACGGGACGTTTGCGCAAACCCCGGATGGAAAAAGGATATTTAACCCCCAGGCATTAAGCCTCCTCGACAGAATCCTCCACAATCTGCGCGAGGATACCGAAAAAACATTTTCTCCTCCGTTTGCCGGATATTCCTACGTAAAAGAGGCGATAGAAAGACCAAACGGCGCGACGGAACGCGACTACGCGCCTCTTAAACATCCCGGGGACCACTGGCTGGGAACCGACAAGGTCGGAAGCGACGTCCTTTTCTCCGCCCTGAAGGGCATACGCACCGGGGTGGTGATAGGCACCGGCACTACCATCATAATAATACCGTTTGCGCTCTTCTTCGGCGTCCTGGCGGGTTACTTCGGCGGGTTCGCGGACGATATAATCCAATACATATACACGACCCTTTCGTCCATACCGGGGGTGTTATTGATAGTGGCCTTCATGCTCATATTCGGCACAAGCGGCTACCAGGGGGGGCTTGTCACGGAAGATACCCTCCTTTTCGGATTTTTTGTCCCGCAGGACAGGCTCTTCTGGCTGTGCGTAATAATGGGGATAACCTCATGGACGGACCTGTGCAGGATTATAAGGGGCGAAACCCTTAAATTGAGGGAACTCGAATACGTCCAGGCCGCAAATGCCTTCGGGGTGTCGGATACGATGACGATAATAAGACACATCGTGCCTAACCTGATGCACCTTGTCCTTATAACGCTTGTGCTGCAGTTCTCCTCCCTTGTCCTGGCCGAGGCGATATTGAGTTACATCGGGATAGGGGTGGGGCCGGAGACGGGCAGCTGGGGCAACATGATAAATTCCGCGAGGCTTGAACTCTCAAGGGAGCCGGTTGTGTGGTGGAGCATCTTAGGCGCCTTCATATTCATGTTCGGACTCGTGCTGCCCGCAAACATATTCGGGGATTCCGTAAGGGATTCACTCGACCCGAGACTCAGGATGGGAAAAAGATGACGCCGGTTTTAGAGGTAAAAAACCTTAAGACATACTTCCGCACCCCCTTCGGGCTCGGGAAGGCGGTTGACGGGATTTCTTTCTCAATCGGGAAGGGGGAAACCTTTGCGCTCGTCGGGGAATCAGGGTGCGGTAAGTCCGTCACCGCGCTCTCGATAATGCAACTCGTGCCCGGGCCGCACGGCTTTATCGCGGAGGGAGAGTGCTTCCTTAACGGAAAAGAGATAACCGGATTGAGCGAATCGGAAAAAAGAAAAATCCGCGGGAACAATATCTCGATGATATTCCAGGAGCCGATGACCTCCCTTAACCCCGTATTCACAATCGGGGAGCAGATTGTGGAGGCGGTAAAACTCCACCATAAAAAATCCTCGCGCGAGGCCCGGGATATCGCGGTCGGGATGCTCGGGAAGGTGCGTCTCAAATCTCCGGAAACGCTCTTCAAAGAATATCCCCACCGCCTCTCCGGCGGGATGAGGCAGAGGGTCATGATAGCGATGGCGCTTGCCTGCAAGCCGGACCTTCTCATAGCGGACGAGCCCACAACCTCCCTCGATGTTACGATACAGAGGGAGATACTTAATCTTATCAAGGAACTCCAGACGGAGATGTTTGCGTCCGTCCTCCTTATAAGCCATAACCTCGCCGTCGTCTTTGAGAACGCAAACAGGGTAGGGGTAATGTACGGGGGTAAGATAGTTGAAATGTCCGGGACAAAAGACATCTTCCGTAACCCCATGCACCCCTACACCATTAAACTCCTCCGGGCGGCGCCGGGAGTGGAAAAACGGACGAAACCGCTCGATACAATCCCCGGCGCCGTGCCGGCGTCCGTGGACTTTCCCGCCGGATGCAGGTTCTCCGGAAGGTGCCACAGGGAGATGGAGGGCTGCGCCGCGATGGAACCTCCCCTATACGGACGGGAAAACAGCCACCTTGTTACCCACCTTGTTACCCACCTTGCTGCCCACCTTGTCGCCTGCCATCTCTATGACCCCGGGTTCATGAGCAAACCATATTCAAGGCCGCTTGGAAAAATACCTGAGGCGGCGCCCCTTCCCGCTTTGCCTCATAAAGACAGGGAAACGCTCCTTACGGTTAAGGGACTTAAATATTACTACCCTGTCAAGAAGGGGATATTAAAAAAAACAACCGGCTACTTGAGGGCCGTAGACGGCATAGACTTGACGGTCAGGAAAGGCTCTACCCTCGCCCTCGTCGGGGAATCGGGGTGCGGGAAGACGACCGCGGGCAAAGCGATACTTAAACTTATCGAGCCTACGGAGGGGAATGTAATATTCAAGGGCTGCGATATTACACGCCTTTCCGGCCGGGGCCTCCTCCCCTACAGAAGCCTTATGCAGATAATCTTTCAGGACCCGTATTCATCCCTCGACCCGAGGATGATGGCCGGGGATATCATAGAAGAGGGGCTTAAGTCCCTTAAGCCCGGGCTTGGCAAAAAATCGAGGAAGGAAAGGGTATCCAGAGTCCTCGATATGGTGGGGCTTACCCCGGACATGAGAAACCGTTACCCGCACGAGTTTTCTGGCGGACAGCGCCAGAGGATAGGGATAGCGAGGGTCCTCGCGGTGGAGCCCGAGTTCATAGTCTGCGATGAGGCGACGAGCTCGCTCGACGTCTCGGTGCAGGCGCAGATACTCAATCTCCTTAAGTCCATACAGCAAGACTTCGGCCTCTCATTCCTGTTCATAACCCATGACCTGAGTATCGTAGAGTACATGGCGGATGAGGTGGCGGTAATGTATGACGGAAAGATAGTAGAGAGCGGGACGGTCGAGGAAATCTTCACAAACCCGAAGGAAGAGTATACAAAAAGACTCCTCCTGGCGGTGCCGAGGATAGAGGTGGCGTGATGCACATCGTGATAGACGGATATAACCTTATAGGCGCTTTGAGCGCGATGGGGGCCTCGGTAAGAGACATCGAGGCGGAGAGGGAAAACCTCATCGAAAGGCTAAAGTCCTATAAGAGGCTTAGAGGCGCGAGAATCACGGTTGTTTTTGACGGCACGGCCGGCTACGGCCTCGGAAGGACAAAAGAGAATAAAGGCGGGATTGAAGTGATATTTTCCCGCGCCGGGGAAACCGCGGACACGGTGCTTAAAGAATACGCGGGGAAGATGCGCGAGGGATTGACCCTTATAACGTCCGACAGAGACGTCGCGTCTTTCGCGGAAAAATGCGGGGCCGTTGTCGTATCGTCCGGGGAATTTGTGGAAAGGCTCGAATCCGCGGAATATACGGAGTTGAAGGGAGTCGAAGAAGATGAAGGCTCCGCTCAACAGCCCAAAAAAGGGCAGGCAAGGAGGCCGCCAAAAAAAGAAAGGCTAAAAATGAGACGGCTTAAGAAACTATGAGTTGGTTTTCACTTAATCTGCGCTATAATCCCTGCCCGCGATGAGATTCCCGTCTTCTTCATCAAGTTTTTTATATGACTCTTGACCGTATGTTCACTGACGAATAATTCCTCTGAAATCTCCCTGTTTGTCATGCCCGAGCATACAAGTCTCACTACCTCCCCCTCCCTCTTTGTAAGGCCGAATTGCTTTGCTGCCTTCTGAAAATCCGGTTCACGTTTTTCAATTACCCTTTCTATCAGGACCATGATGTGTGTTGACGCCTTATCCTTTCCGGGGTCTCCGATAAAAAAGGCCCGCACCGAATACGCGGCGCCGCAATCATCATGCAACACGCCGCAGCCCATGCCGTTTTCTTTTTCATCCGCCTTCCTGTTTTTCCGGAGGTCATTGCAGAGGCCGTAGATTGTCTCAAGGGGCTTACCCTTGCCGGTCCCTATTGCGGGGAACATATCTATCGCATCCTTGTTGGAATAGAGGAGTCTCCGGTTCATATCGTATATGAGGATGCCGGGAGTAGAACGCCCCCTGATTATATCGAGGAACTTTTCCACATCTGGATTATACACGTCAGATGATGGAAAACAAGAAAATCCCACTTTCGAGGGATAGACAACCAGGTGTAAATGCCGTAATATCTGGAAAAAATAAAAATGGAGGTCGAAAAAGACTAATGACTGCAGAGGAAAAAAGGGCTGACCCCCGCAAATCCGTTAACCGGACAGTCTCTTTTGAACTGCTCGTGACGGAAAAGGATAAACTCAAAAACGTGCAGGTCGAGGGCCTCTGTTCGGACATAAGCCGCCATGGTCTGGGTCTGACTACTGACCGTGTCTTGGAACAAGGCAATGTCTTGAAGTTGTATCTTCCGGTATCCGAACTGGATACGTCCTTGCCCCTTTATGCAAAGGTGATGTGGTCAAGACCCGCCGACGCCAGATTCAAGGCAGGTTTGAGGTTTGTGGCGTAGGGTTAAAGTGTAGGGTGGCACAGCCCACCAAATTTGTCTCTT
This sequence comes from Deltaproteobacteria bacterium, assembly GCA_016219165.1. Taxonomy (GTDB): domain Bacteria; phylum Desulfobacterota; class GWC2-55-46; order GWC2-55-46; family DRQE01; genus JACRCB01. The sequence goes on from JACRCB010000121.1 coordinate 7,984, forward strand.
CCGTGCAGGGCAGGCGGGGCACCCACCCGAAGTAGGGCAAGGCTTTAGCCTTGCGGAAAAACAGGCAAAAAGGAGAAAATTCCATGAAATCCACGTATCGGGAAAATCCTATCCGGAATTTTATCCGCAACCCTGTTTTATCCGTCTTTATAGCCCTGATTCTGGTATTCCTTACCTCTTATGCCTTTGCGAATACCGAACCCGTTGCATCAGGAATGCTCGAAGGCGACGGCACGCGCTTTGAATTGACCAACAGCGCCTACCTGAACATCACCCTTGCGAGTTCCGAGCCGATAAGGGTCGCGCTCGAGTCCGTGCCGGAGACCGTTTCAATCCATATCGGGCCGATTCCGGACGGGACCTTCGCCACCCGGACTGATATAACCTTAAGCGGCTTTCTTCCGGACACGACCTACCATAAATACGAAGACGACTATCACAACCATGAGGAATTCACAACTGATGCGGACGGTAAATATACCTACGTGCAGGATATTACTGTTTCTCACCTTATTTTCATCCTGCCGAGGAAAAGCACGAAGTTCATAAACTCATCGGGCGGGGACTGCGCTTCAATAGGCACATGGAATTCCTTAACCTTGAC